>JAAYLY010000014.1 GCA_012521625.1 Tissierellia bacterium
ATGGAACTAGAAGTAGTTAGACTAGTTAATATTGAAAGGGAAAAAAATGGCTTAAAACCATTTACTGTCAGCGAAAAACTTTCAGATGTAGCAAGATTAAAATCTAAGGATATGGCAGACAATGGCTACTTTAGCCATACATCCCCTACTTATGGCAGTCCATTTGATATGATGAGGCAGTTTGGAATCAACTATAGAACTGCAGGAGAAAATATAGCTAAAGGTTACCCATCAGCCCAATCCGTTGTGAACGGCTGGATGAATTCACCAGGCCATAGGGCTAATATTTTAAATCCAAGCTTTAATACAATTGGGGTAGGGGCCTATAAATCAGGCAACACCATCTATTGGACTCAAATGTTTACAAATTAATTTATAGATAGAGTAAGGGGCTGTTTCATAACTCTTGTAATGTATAGTTATGAAACAGCCCCTTATCTATCCTTCTTATCTAAAGGCCTTTTATAAAATCCGCCAGATGCTTAGTCATAGTGGCCGTATAGCCCCAAATTACATAATCTTCATAGTGGTAGAAATATATTATTCTCTTGGCCCTCCTAAATTTATAATCCCTACCATTAGGTATTAAATTATATGGAAATTCTCCATTATAAATGGTCTTTAACTCCAACTCATAGGCTTCAGGTTCCCTACTTAAGATGAAATCCAATGGTACTGTGAATAAGTGATCAACCTCTGCTGGATTTGGCCTTATCATATCCACATTTACTCCACTTATTAAGCCTAAAAAGCAATGGATTTCCATATTGGCATAGGTTATTAAATAATCCAGCTCCCCAATGACTTCTATTTTATCCTCCTTTAAATTTAATTCTTCCATGGTTTCCCTAACTGCTGCTTCTCTAAAGGATTCCCCCTCTTCTACCCTCCCACCTGGAAAGGATATCTCCCCTGGCTGGGTTTTCATGTTCATGGCCCTAAATTCATAGATTACTTCCCAGCCCTTCTGGGTCTTAATAAGGGGAATTAGGACGGCAAATTTGGACAATTCTTCCATAGGTTTAGACCGTCTCTCCTTCAGCTTCAGTTTTAATTGTGTAATATCTAACAAGTCCTTACCTCCGATTTCATATTAATAAATATTATATCAGCTACTCGAAGTAAAGTCTCCTCCTTGTTAAATATATATGAAATATCTACCCTTTCAAAAATCTTTTCTATAGGGGATAAACGGCCGCTGACCTTAGGCTTAACTGGCGGCTTTGTATTAATTACCAGCCCTAGCAACTCTTCAAAGGAGTAGACCTTAAATCTTTCAATGCCTAATTCTTCAGCCTTAATATCCAATAAGGCAATTAAAAGATCTTCATAGTCGAAATCCTTATTAAGTCCCAGTAGGGAACCCAATTTAGGTATGATTATCTCAAATAACAGCCTTTTACCCCTTTTGCCATCGGAAATATGCAGTAGTTTCCTTATATCTTCAATCCGTCCTTCATCCATATTCGATAGGAGGTTAAAGTAGTAGTCCTTATCCCCCTTGGGCATTATATAATATCTCCTGCCCTTTAGCCTTCTAAAGACCCTTAAGGCATCATAGTAGCCCAATTCCATATTCCGCTTACAAATGTCCGGCTCAAAGGAATAGGTACCTCCTATATCGTCAGAAGGGGAAATAATTATGATATTCTCATCATCCCTATCAATCCTCCTAGTTAGGCCTAGGGCATTTGTTCTAACTAGGATAAGCTTATCATAACCCTTATTTTTTAACATCCTAAAGGGGAGGTTATCGTAAAAGGCCCCGTCTAAATAAAGTTTTCCACCTAACTTTTCATGTTTAAAAACTGGAAGATAAGCCGTGGCCAAAAGATAATCCTTTAATTGTCCATAGGGAATATCCTCTTTAAATAACTCTTGAACCTTACGGTCCGTTAGATTCACCGTAACTAAGCCAAAATCCATTGGTGATGATCGTATCCTATCCTCATCAATATACCTATCTATAAGTTCCCTAAGGGGAGTTATATCTAGGCCACCTTCCGATATTATTATCTTTAACTTTTCTATTAGGGTTCTAATATCATTATTAAAATTCAGCCTATATAATCTATCAACTTCCTCCTCCTTAAGGTCCACTATCATGGAATAGGAGATATTCTCCCATAGCTTGCAGCAAATATCAAAATCCCCCTGCACTATCATGGCTGCGTTAAGACCACCTATGGAAGTTCCAGTTATTCCATTAATTTCAATCCCCTCTTCCAAAATGGCCTTATATACACCCATATGATAGGAGCCCCTGGCCCCACCACCTTCCAACACTAGTCCTATCATTTGAAAGATCACCTTTCAATAAATTATTATATTTTAGCTAAATAAGATAAGTATAAGGCTAATCCTATTTATTATATACCCACCAATTGTTAATTAGTTCTTCTACTTTAGTAATGATAAAAACTGTGTTATAATTAAAGATATTTATTGACCAATGGAGGTATCTTATGTCTAAGAGGAAAAATTGGAATGAATATTTTATGGAAATTGCTGAATTAGTTGCTAGCAGGTCAACCTGCGATAGGGCTTTTGTAGGCTGCCTTCTAGTAAACGATGATAATAGGATTATATCTACCGGATATAATGGTTCCATATCAGGACAACCCCATTGTGATGATATAGGCCATACTATGAGAGACGGCCACTGTATAGCCACTATCCATGCTGAAATGAATGCCTTAATCTACTGTGCAAAAGAAGGCATATCAGTTAAAGGTTGCACCGCATATGTAACCCACTTTCCATGCTTAAATTGTACTAAAGCCCTTATTCAAGCAGGCATTAAGAAGATATATTATAAATATGATTACAGGGTAGATGAGTATGCTGTAGAATTACTTAAGAAAAGCAATGTAGATTTTGAAAAGCTCTCCTATTAAGAGAGTTCTTTTTTTGCCAATTGGTCGGCCTCCTCATTATATTCAACTCCTGAATGGGCTAATACTTTGATAAAGATGACCCTTAGCCTATCCTTGATGGAATCATAGTAGGCCTTATAGGCCTTAGTGCCTTCCTTATTAGTCTTCCAATTACCCTTTGCCCACTCCTCTATCCCCCTATAGTCATAGTGCAAATAAAGGGTATCCTTGCCCTTTAAAAGGCTGATCCTCATAGCTTCCATGGCCCCTTTTAGTTCCCCGGCCACATTCCTCATTTCCGCTAAATCCTCATCATCATCTTTTCCACTAAAGACTTCCTTCCCCTCCTTAGTAAAATATACTATTCCATAGCTATAGGTTTTTGTCTTTAAGGAAAAGCTTCCATCTACATAGGCTACGGCCTCATTATCCTTAAGATTTTCTATGGACCTAATTCCATTTTCTTCCTCACCTATGTTGACAGCAGGATATAAGCTGCCTTCTCCATTGATAAAATTTAAGGCTTCCTCATAGCTCTTAAACTTCTTATAGATAGCCCCTTTAAAACCCTTAACCTCCCTTTCACACTGGGCCCAACTTTCATATATGCCTGGATTTCTACCCACCCTTACTCCATAGTAATACTTGGTCATTTTAACACCTCTGTCTTTTCCATTATTATACTATAATTTCCATCTTATATTTAAATATAAAAAGCTAGTATAAAATATTTAAGAAATAATATAAAAAGAATACCCCATATGTTAAGTGTAGCAACACATCAAACATAGACTAGGCTATTAAAATACAATTATACACCAAGACATGAAAAAAATCACTGTAGATATATATAATTTAGAATCTTAAGATAAAATTAAAACTAAAGATATAAAAAAGCTGGATTTGTAAATGAGATAAGTATTATTGTATAATATAGTTTGGCGGCAAATTTCAATAATAATTGCTATGGTACAAAAGAGGAGTGATAACTTTGGACATAAACATAATAGGTGTACCAATAAAGTATGGATGTGATAAGGACGGAGTCCAATTTGGGCCAGATAAGTTAAGGGAGTTAGGCATTTCAGATATAATAAGGAAAAATGGTTTCAATGTATATGATATGGGTAACATATACGTTCCAAATATATTAGATGAGTGTAAATACAATTGGCATAAAAGGATGAAATATTTTAAGCCTATAGTGGAGATAACCACAAATTTAGCTCACAATGTTTACACCTCATTAAAATCCAATTCCTTTCCCTTTGTAATAGGAGGGGACCATTCCCTAGGGATGGGTAGCATAGCCGGAGCTAGCAAATACTTTAAGGAAATGGCTGTGGTCTGGGTAGATGCCCATGGTGACATCAACGATGAAAATACTACCCCATCAGGTAATATCCACGGCATGCCCTTAGCAGCCTCTTTCAATGTGGGACACCCCCAGCTAACTAATCTATATTTTAAGGGGGCTAAGGTTAAACCAGAAAATGTCTATATAATTGGGGCCAGGAGCCTAGATCCAGGAGAGATTGCCTTAGCAAAAAGGTTAAACCTTAAACTCTATACCATGGACCATATAAATAGTATGGGCTTGGAGAGGATCTTAGTAAATGTGGTAGAAAATATAAAAAAATCCAATGTAGATGGACTCCACCTAAGCTTCGATATAGATGTTTTAGATAGCGCCTTAGTACCAGGAACTGGTACCCCTGAAAAGGACGGCCTCAATGTAGAAGAAGCCAAATTAATATTAAAACATATCTTATCTATGAATATGGTCACATCTATGGACTTTGTTGAATTCAACCCAGTTTTAGATGAAGATGATAAGACATCTAAAATCTGTATGGAACTACTGGAATATATATTTAAAAATTTAACTAGGGTTTAAAACCCTAGTTTTTTAATCTCTAGCGGAATGGGCAATCCTACTGGCTGCGGCAGCAGCAAGGGCAGCCACAATATCATCTAAGAAGGTATTACACTCTATGCCTTTCTTAGTATCTAATTCCTTTATAATTCCTAGTTTTTCCTTATCTAAAAATCCAAAGTTGGTTAAGCCGATAGTTCCATAAATATTAACTATGGATAGGGGAATTATTTCATCGATACCGTATAAACCTTCATCGGAAGCCACTATACTCTGTAATGGTTCCGGCAGCATATTCTTTTCTGCCAACTCATCCAAGGCTATGCCTGTTAGGATAGCATGGATAACCTCCCTCTTCTTAAGTACCGCCTTAACATTATCTATACAGTATTCCAGGGTCAACTTATCATAGTACTTCCCCTGTAAGTACATAACCAGCTCCCCAATATCCTCCAGAGTAACACCCCTTTTTTCTAATAGCTCTATAGCTGCATTTGCTAGTTCATCCATACTATATTTTTTCATACAAATGCCCCTCTCTCTTCTTTTTTATATTATAATAGCTTTTCTTATATTTATTTCTTATTTTAACTAACTTTTATCCCTTTCTATTATTTTATATAGTTTATGGTCAAAAAGGCTTTGGTGCAACTACATTCTAACTACTAAGAAAACCCGTTTTAAAACGGGTTTTAAAAAAATACTACATATCCTTAGCTTCCTTACCAACCCTTTCAATTGCCCTTATAGCTAAAACCTTCATGGCATCTACTATCTCACCTTCTAAGTTAAAGAGCTCTATGGCCACTGACACTTCAGTACAACCTGCTACATATAATTCAGCCCCTTGCTCCTTTAAGTCATCCATGGCCTTATAAAAGCCATCCAGATTATTCTGGACCACATCCTCCTTAATATTGTAGATTAAGTCCATTACGTATTTCTGATAGTCCCTCTTAGGAGTTAAGACCTCTATATGGTATCTATTAAAGATCTCATGATATATCTCAGCCTTTATGGTTCCGTCAGTTGCCAACAGGCCTATCTTTTTAACGGCTGGATACCTTTCCCTAATATATTTAGCTGTCTCCTCTATCATGTGAATAAAAGGAATATTAATATTATTAACTATATCATCATAGAAATGGTGGGCCGTATTACAAGGCATTACTAGAAAATCCGCCCCCATCTTTTCAAGCCTCTTAGCTGATTCAATTAGCTGTATCCTAGGATCCTCCCCCCTCCTATTGAGGATATAATCTGTCCTATCGGGTATTGAAGTATTGTTGTCCACCAAGATGTGTATATGTTCTTGATCCGATTTGGCCCTAGTCATTAAAACTATCATTTCAAATAATTTGACAGTTGCTAGGGGCCCCATACCCCCGATAATCCCTAATTTTTTACCCATTATACCCCTCCTATTAAACTATTTAGATGCTCCACTGGCACCGTGGCTTAACATAATCTCCTTCATACCTTCTGAGACTTCGATTCTACCGTCAGGAAAAACCCACATGGCTTCAAGATCCTCTGTAGCTTCCACTAAACTTTTACTTTCTTCAAAGGGTAGCAAGAATAAGGCCGTTGAATAGAAGTCGGCCACACCTGAATCTGGCGTAACCACCGTTACCTGCCTATAATAATCCACGGGCATCAGGCTCTCAGGATGGATCAGATGGTGAACCCTCTTATCCCCTACATAGTAATACCTTTGATAGTCACCACTACTTACCACCGATAGGTCGTTGATAAATACAGTTTCTAGTATATTACCTCCGTCGAATAAGGATGCATCTGGATTTTGAATTCCTACACCCCACTTATCTCTTACTCCATCTAAGGGTTTACCTATACCTCTAATGTTGCCTCCTGCGCTGATTAAGGCTGATTTAAGCCCCTTTGCTTCCATCTCCCTTGCTACTATTTCCGTTGCAAAGCCCTTGGCCACAGCCCCTACATCTATGCTCATCTCCGGATCTTCTAGGTATACTGTGCTTTCTTCTACATCCACAATAATCTTATCCATATCTATATGCTGGCTAGCTTCTTCCAATAGATCCATAGGTGGTAACTGGGCCTTTGAAGGTTCATTTATACCCTCTTCCCTGTAGTAGGACCAAATATCCGTCACCCTACCCATGGCTATATTAGTTA
>JAAYLY010000121.1 GCA_012521625.1 Tissierellia bacterium
ACTGTATAATATTATTCATAGAGAATTTCCTCCTTTAATGTGTTTTAGTCGATTACATTATATCAAATGGAGGATTATTCTCTATATTTTTTTGTTTTTTGTCCAACAATTATTTTACACTAACAAAGCTTTACTTTACTCTTTTCTTTTATCCCATAAGTATACAACAACTATCTTAATAATAGCCACTAAGGGGACGGAAATAATCATACCCAATACTCCAAATACTCCTCCACCGATTATTATGGATAATAGGATGATCATAGGGTGCATGCCCATATTTTCTCCGATTATCTTAGGGGCTACTAGGTTGTTTTCAGTCCACTGGATTAAAACCCAAAAGATCGATATCCAGATAGCCTTTATAGGGCTTTGGATGACTGCAAAGAAGACTGCTGGGATATAGCCCAGTAAGGGTCCTAAATAGGGAATAATATCCGCCACACCTGTGATAAAGCCTATGACAAAGGGAAATTCGATCCCAAAGACTAAAAGCATAATGGTGGTCATCACACCAGCATATAGGGACATTATCAGCCTACCCTTAATAAACTGCCTAAGGGAAGTATCTATGATAGCTGCCAGATAGAGGGTATCTTCCTTAAAACGGCTGGGGATTAATTTTATAAGTAGATCCTTAAAATACTCCTTATCTACTAGGAAGTAAAGTACCAAGATGGGGGTTAAAACTATGCTTACTACCTTGGAAGCCACCCCAATTATAGTAGCCACGAAGGCACTTAGGTAATCCCCTATTAGCTTTTCAAACTTTACTAGATTATCCAAGACTACTGTTTCTATACCCTGAAAGATGGGAGGCAGTCCCCCTAGGGTGGAATAGTATTTAGTATAGAAGCCATCTATAAAGTTGGAAATCTCTTCGAAGTACATGGGGAGATTTGAGACCAATCTTCTTATTTCCCTTCCTGAATTAGGAATGATTTTAATGGCCAAGATTAGAAATATAGCCAGGATAGATAGATACACTATAATGACTCCACGAAACCTACTTATCTTCCTCTCTTCCAACTTATTGATGATGGGATTGAGGGCATAGGCTATGATGATAGAGATCATCAGTGTAATGAAGATATCCGATAGGAATGGAAATTCCTTTAAAGCCATATTTATAATGTATATGGATACTAGGATAACTAGGACAATTACTAGTCTTTTATTGCTAAGATTGATCCGCTTCCTATAGTCTACATAGTTGTTTCCTATATTTATAAGATAATATACTAAAAGCGTAAGTAGGACTGTTATTAAGACATATATAGCTTTGATTAAGAAATCAGGCACGCTAGAAATGATCACATTCTCACCCCATAGATGTTTTTAGGCAGCTAGCTAAAGCTGCCTAAAGATTATTCCTCTTCTACATGATGATGGTGGTCATCGTCAAATTCTATATCTTCTAAACCTTCTATCTTTACATTATGTCTCTTTGAATAGTCTAGTAAGGCAGATTTTATTGCCTGCTCGGCTAAGACTGAACAATGCATCTTAACAGGTGGAAGGCCGTCTAGAGCTTCTGCTACAGCCTTATTAGTAACCTGCAAGGCTTCATCGATTGTCTTACCCTTGATTAATTCTGTAGCCATACTTGAAGATGCAATAGCTGATCCACAGCCGAAGGTTTTAAACTTTACATCTTCTATTATACCATCATTTATCTTTAAATACATCTTCATTATATCTCCGCACTTAGCATTTCCCACTTCACCAATTCCGTCAGCATCAGGGATTTCACCAACATTCCTTGGGTTCATGAAATGATCCATTACCTTTTCTGAATACATCCTACTTTTCCTCCTTAATCTTTTCATATAGAGGAGACATCTGTCTCAATCTATCTACGATTTCCACTAATTTCTCCACTACATAATCTACTTCTTCCTCAGTATTTAGCTCACTTAAGGAAAGCCTTAATGAACCATGGGCTATTTCATGGCTTAAGCCTATGGCCAGTAGTACATGGGAAGGATCTAAGGATCCTGAAGTACAAGCTGAACCACTGGAGGCTGCAATGTTGTTCAAATCAAGCATCAGTAGTAGGGATTCCCCTTCTATAAATTCAAAGGATACATTAACATTACCTGGTAGCCTCTGAGTCCTGTGGCCGTTCAGTCTAACATATTTAATATTCTTTTCGATCTTCTCTATCAACCTATCCCTTAAGGAGATTATATACTTATTCTTCTCTTCAAAGTTTTCATAGGCTAGCTCTATAGCCTTTCCTAATCCTACTATACCGGCTACATTTTCAGTACCAGCCCTCTTATTCCTTTCTTGGCCACCGCCAGAAATTAGGTTATCTATCCTAACTCCCTTTCTAATATATAGGGCTCCTACTCCCTTTGGACCGAAGAACTTGTGGGCTGATAGGGAAAGTAGGTCAATATTTAATTCATTTACGTCGATCTTTATACTTCCAATGGCCTGAACTGCATCTGTATGGAAAAGGATGTTGTGCTCCTTAGCAATCTCACCTATTTCCTTAATAGGTTGGATAGTACCGATTTCGTTATTGGCAAACATAACGCTTATTAATATAGTATTATCCCTTATGGCCCTTTTTAAATCATCTAATTTTACTATACCATCCTCATCCACATCTAAGTAAGTAACTTCAAAACCTTGCTTTTCTAGGTATTTACAAGTATTAAGAACTGCATGATGTTCTATTTTAGTAGTTATAATATGGTTGCCCTTATCCCTATATTTATAAGCAGCTCCTTTAATGGCCCAGTTATCTGATTCTGAACCGCCAGCTGTAAAATAGATTTCACTCTTGTCTGCACCTAAGGCTAAGGCAACCTTCTCTCTAGCCTTTTCAACCTCCACCCTGTTGGCAGAACCTAATTTATAAACAGAAGAAGGATTTCCATACTTTTCAGTGAAAAATGGCAACATCTCTTCTAAAACTTCCTTCTTAACTGGGGTAGTTGCCGCATTATCCATGTAAATATACCTTTCCATCTTTCAAAGCCTCCTATTTAACTAAATGTATCTTTTCCACTTCATCTATCATATCCTGTAATGTTATGGAGTCTATTACACTGTCAATACTCTCTTTTATCCTTTGTAAAACTAGCTTGGTGGCACATCCAAATTCCTTATCACAGTCTAGGCTCCCATCGTCCCCAACACACTGGGCTGGAGCAAGATCACCCTCTAAGGACCTTAAAATCTGTCCCACGGTAATCTCCCCTGGATCATAGGCTAATAGATAACCACCCTGTGGTCCCCTAACGCTATTTATTAAACCATCCCTTCTCAGGGTTGAAAACAATTGCTCTAAGTATGATTCTGACAGTCCCTGTTCCTCAGCTATGCTGTTTAATGGAATAGGACCATTGCCGTACTCTAAGGCCAGCTGGAACATGGCCATCAGACCGTATCTACCTCTAGTGGATAGCTTCAATCTTTTCACCTCTTTTAAAACCTACTAACTTACTAGGGTTTTCCTCTTTAAGTATAGTATAACCCAGTAAACTTGTCAACATTAATTTAAATAAAAAAATACGATAACGAATACGTTATCGTATTTAAAGAATCACTATGGATGTCTAGGTAGCTGTGGTGGGAAGAAGTCAGGAAAATCTGCATTTTCAAAGGCATCACAAACATCTGCTGGTGAAAACTCAGTACACTCAGGCGGCTCTGGACAGTATCCGAAGGATGGAATCATCAGCTGTACCGTTCCAACTACTTTAACTATAATGAAGGTTCCTACTGGGAAGGTAACGGTGTTTCCTGATTGAACCGGAGGAGCCAAGACTACTGATTGGGTCTCCACTACTATCCTAAAATCGAACTCATCTCTTGCATCTGGGATGTAAAGTACAATATCCTTATAGATATCTGGTAAGAAGTCCTCAGCAATTACTTCTCCCTTTGGGTTCAGTATATTATATGGTATTCTGACTGTAAACCTTACCCTCCTAAAGTCTGGCTGGCCTTCAATATCCGTTACCTTTAAGCTATTGGGAACTATGAAACCAGGTCTAAATCTTACGCGGCCGAATTTCCCCTCTTCAAGAGTGACCTCTACTTCTGGGAAGCATTCTCTTTGCTGACAGCTGGCAAATACTTTGTCAACAATTATGCAGTCAATATCGATAATCCCCAGAGCTTCAAGAGCCTTGGTATCGATCTTTCTATTCTCTACCATATATATTCACTCCTTGTTTAATATAATCGTATCTAATTACATAATATGTATTAAAGAATTTTGTGTGATGAAAAATAAAGGGGGATTTTTATGAATAAGCTCAGGAAAAAGGACCAGCTTATTTATGATAGGAAGGATAGGTTCTTTCTCTTTCAACTTAAGCCAGATGGGCTATTAAGCTATAGGATTTTTAATGGGGATATGGAAGTAGTTAAGGAGCATCAGCTGGCAGATGAGGTTTTAAACTACGCCCTTTGTCTAGATGGTTCCAATAGGATAAATTTAATCTACCTCCTAGCAGGTGGAGAACTGATGCTTAAGATTATGGATGGAGACGAATGGATAGATAGCCAAATCGCCCTACTGGATACTAAGTCCAACTTCTACCAGCAATTTGAGCTCCTACATATTAGTAACAAGCTACACTTCATCTTCTCCGCCTCCAACTATATAAACTCCCAGTTGATAACTATCTACCACCTGATCATCAATAAGAAGATTGAAAGGAAAAATGTCATCAAGTATGTCTTAAGAAAAGACTACTGTCATTTTAGCCTAGGCTACGATGACTTTGGTACCATCCACCTTTTATATAACACTAAGACCAACTTCGACTCCTATATCTACTACACCTTCTACAGCCCCTATAGGGGGGTATGGACCATGAATCCCAAGGAAATGTCCAGCAGGGGGAAGGAAAATTCTGAACCCTACTTATTTGTGGACTCCAAATCCAATATCCATGCCCTCTGGCTAGAAGAAGCTAGGGGCCAGTATAGGGTCAGATTGGCTAAGATGGCCATCAGCGGAAAGGATAAGTACATCTGGCAGTATGTTAACCTAAACCATAACTTTAACAGCTGTGTAAGGCCCCTTATCTATGAAATGGAAGGCCAGTTAAGGCTACTCTGCTATGATGATAAATCCATCAGGTCCTTTAGTTCAAGGGACTTTGGTGATAGCTGGGCCTTTGAGGGTGAAAAGGAAATTAAAAATTATGATAATAGGCTAAAATTTAATATGGCTAAAGATTTACATCCTGGCCTAAAAGTAGAACACCTTTTAGCTAAGGAAAAGGTAGAAGGCCTTGCTGACATATATTTTGCCTTTAAGTTAAATGAGCTTAAACTGGTTAAGCTGGATCATGAAGAGGAAAATAATCAGGCTCCTTCCTTCCAAGGGGATGAGGAGGATGAAAAAAGATTTAAAAGATTTAAATTAAATTATGATATTAATGGCCTTGATGAAGATGGTGGTAAGGATAGACCTAATGGCCAAAAAAATAGGGAAGCTGTAACTACTGCCATAGACTATGATATAAATCCAATAGTAGATAAATCCCTAGAGCAAGTATCCCAAGAGCTCTTAAATAAAGAAGAGCTTAAGGAGCTTATCTTAGAACTTCTAGAGGACCTAAAGGTTGCAGAGAAAAAGGGTAAGATCCATCAAATCCTCCAAGAAGTCCTTGAAGATACTAAGGACTCCCTATTTAATGAGGTAAAGACTAGCCTAGAGGAAATATCAGAAAGACAAAATTCCATCCTGCAGGAGTTGGAAGACTTGAAAAAAGTCCTGGGGGAAAGTAGACCTTCCCTAATGAGCAAGCTATTTAAAACCTAATCTGCCTATACTTCATCCTACCCTGGATCCTTTCAGCCAGATAAAAAAGGGGTTCTTCTAGCTTGTAGTCATCTACATACTTAAGTATAAGCTCTATATAGGACTTGTTATAAAATTTTAGGGAATAGCTACAGCCTGCCTTCAGGATACAGGGGGTAGATATGAGCTTAATATTCCTATCCTCCTCTTGAAAGAGGCTATATAAATAAATAGCCTGGTTCCTAGATTTAAATGCAGCAAGATAATATTTATCGTCCATTAAGAAATCCCTCCCCTAATAGATAATATTAGGAAGAGGGATTTTTGGTTACAGCTTAATCCTCTTTATTATTAATTCCTTTAGTTGATTATATAGCTTAAGATTAATTAATAAAAGCAAAGGCCAATGGCCTTAGGACCTAGGTGGGAACCTACTACCGGCCCTAATTCATCTATTATGATAGTGGCTTGGGGGAAGCGGACCTTTAATTTATCCCTTAGCTTCTCCGCCTCTCTATGGTTTAGGATATGGCAGATGCCGATCTTTTCCACATCCTCATTTATATAGGATATTATCCTTTCCATGGCCTTATTCTTACCCCTTATCTTTTCTAATAACTCCAGCTGGCCATCCTTAAGTTGGATAATAGGCTTAATGTTAAGTAGGTTTCCCAGGGTGGACTGGATGGAGGAGAGCCTACCCCCCCTAGCCAGATACTCCAGGGTATCTACCGTAAGGTAGATCTTCATCCTCTCCTTTTTATCGTTGATGTATTCTTCTATCTCCTTAGGGCTCCTTCCCTCCTTGGCCATATTTACAGCATCTTCAACTAGAAATCTTAGGTTGGAAGCTGCACTTAAGGAGTCGATAATAGTAATCCTTTCATCCTCTAACATATTCTTAGCTAGGACTGCACTATTGTAGGTGCCACTTATCTTAGAAGATAAAAGAATTGCTATTATCTCATCATAGCCTTCTTCAAAGGCAGCCTTAAAGGCTTCTAAAAAATCTCCCACCGCCGGTTGAGATGTGGTTGGAAAGTCCTTGCTTGAAGCTAGCTCCTTGTAGAATTCATCGAATTCCCCCTTAAAGCCTTCCAGATGGGTCTTACCACCGAAGATATAGTTTAAGGGAACTACCGTTATGTCTTCCTGTAGACAATAGTCCTTTTCCAGATAGCTGGTGCTATCGGTTATTATTTTTATTTTCTTCATCTCCTACCTCCAAAAAAATAGTACTGCTAAAAAGTTAGCAGTACTATTATTACATAAAAAGCCTTACTTGACAACAATATTATAGATTTTACCCTTTACATAGATCTCCTTGACTATATTCTTACCCTCTATATATTTCTTAACATTTTCGTCTCCTAAGGCCATTTCCCTTACATCATCTTGTTCAGCCTCTACATCAACCTGGATAGTTGCCCTAAGCTTTCCATTTACTTGGACAGGTAACTCAATAACCTGGTCCTTAGTCTTGGCTTCGTCATACCCAGGCCAAGTGGATTCATGTAGGTAGCCCCCTAGGCCAACCTCCTGCCAGATCTCCTCCGTAATATGAGGAGCTACTGGGTTTAATAGGATTAGGAAGGTCTCTAAATCCTTCTTTGTTATGCTGCCGTGGTCGTAGAATTCGTTGGCCAAGCTCATTAAAGCTGCTATTCCCGTATTGAACTTAAGGGTATCAAAGTCTTCAGAAACCTTTTTGATGGTCTTATGGATGCTGGATTCTAATTCCTTAGTATATTCATCCCCATCTACAACTATCTCCTGCAGCCTCCATACCCTTTCAAGGAACCTCCTACAACCCTTAACGCCGTTTTCAGACCATGGGGCTGATTTTTCAAAATCTCCTATGAACATCTCATAGGTCCTTAGGGTATCTGCCCCATAATCCCTTACTATATCGTCTGGGTTAACCACATTTCCCCTAGACTTGGACATCTTTTCATTGTTGTCTCCTAGGATCATTCCATGGGAAGTCCTCTTTTGATATGGTTCTGGAGTTGGTACCAAGCCAATATCATATAGGAATTTATGCCAGAATCTGGAATATAACAGGTGTAGGGTAGTATGCTCCATACCGCCGTTGTACCAGTCTACATTCATCCAGTATTCTAGGGCTTCCTTAGATGCAAATTCTTCATCATTGTGAGGGTCACAGTATCTTAGGAAGTACCAGGATGAACCAGCCCAGTTAGGCATAGTATCCGTTTCCCTCTTGGCTGGCTTGCCGCATTTTGGACAAGTGGTATTTACCCATTCTTCAATCTTAGCCAGTGGAGATTCACCAGTATCAGTAGGTTCATAGTTTTCCACATCAGGCAGTAAAACTGGCAGCTCTTCCTCCGGTACTGGTACCCAGCCACAGTCATCACAATGGACTAGTGGTATAGGCTCTCCCCAGTATCTCTGTCTGGAGAATACCCAGTCACGGAGCTTATAGTTTACCTTTCTCTCACCAAGGCCTCTTTCCTCTAGCCAGCCTGCTATCTTCTCCTGGGCTTCTTTAACAGTCAGACCATCTAGGAAGTCGGAGTTTACTAATATTCCCTCTTCAGTATCCGTATAGGCTTCCTTAGTAACATCTCCTCCCTTGATTACTTCCACTATTGGCAGGCCGAATTTATTGGCAAACTCCCAGTCCCTATCATCATGGCCTGGTACTGCCATAATGGCTCCTGTTCCATAGCTCATAAGCACATAGTCGGATACCCAGATTGGTATCTCCTTGCCAGTAGCTGGGTTGATGGCCCTTAGGCCTTTGATTTCAATACCTGTCTTCTCCTTGGAAAGGTCAGTTCTTTCCAGCTCAGACTTCTTAGCTAGCTCTTCCCTATATTGGGAAATTTCATGGTAGTTTGAAATCTCATCCTTATATTTGTCTATTAAAGGATGTTCTGCCGCTATTACCATATAGGTGGAACCAAAGATAGTATCTGGTCTAGTGGTAAATACCCTTAATTTATCCTCCTTACCAGCTACCTGGAAGTCTATCTCCATACCCTCAGAACGGCCAATCCAGTTCTTTTGCTGGGTCTTTACCCTATCGATAAAATCTACCATTTCCAGGTCATCGATTAACCTGTCGGCATATTTAGTTATCCTTAACATCCACTGGTTCTTAACTTTTTGAACTACTTCCCCGCCGCATCTTTCGCAGGCATTGTTCACAACCTCTTCATTGGCCAAACCTACCTTACAGGATGTACACCAGTTAATGGGCATCTCCTGCTTATAGGCCAAGCCATGCTTAAAGAATTGTAAGAATAGCCATTGGGTCCACTTCATGTATTTTGGATCTGTAGTATTAATTTCCCTTGACCAGTCGAAGGAAAAACCTATAGATTTAAGCTGCTCCCTAAACCTATTTACATTCCTCTCTGTAACTATGGCTGGATGGATTTTATTCTTAATGGCAAAGTTTTCAGTAGGCAAACCGAAGGCATCCCAGCCCATGGGGAATAGGACATTATATCCTTCATACCTCTTCTTCCTAGCTACTATGTCCATGGCAGTGTAAGGCCTTGGATGGCCTACGTGTAGTCCCTGTGCAGAAGGATAGGGAAATTCTACTAGGGCATAAAATTTAGGCTTGCTGTGGTCGATTTCAGCCTTGTAAAGCTCTTTTTCTTCCCAGATCTCTTGCCATTTCTTCTCTATTTCATTTGGCCTATATTCTCTCATTACATAACCTCCTTATGTTTAACTAATTTAATTGGAAAATGTGGTAATCTCTCTTCCTCTAATGAAATTAAAATTATAAGCTATATTAAGCTAAAATCTAAAAATAAGTTCCTTTATAAGAAAGATGAATTTAAATAATTAGGATTATATTAAATAAAATTAAATTAAAATAAATAGAATTAAACAATAGAATTAAATTAAGTAAAATAAAGTATATGAGAAATTAATAGCTAATATTAATATAAATTGGGAAATAAAAAACCTTCCGCCTCATATAAGAGACGAAAGGTGAACTTCCGCGGTACCACTCTAATTGATATAAATATCCCCTCGACGATATAACGGCATCAACCGTCCATGATTGTTATCTCATGGAAACTCCGAGACAAGTTCAATCCTGATTATTACTGCTTCCCACCAACCAGCAGCTCTCTGAAAATAATCTGGGGATCTACTACTTCCCTTCATAGTCTTTCCTTATAATGATTGATATTATAACAAAGTTTAAAAGGCTTATCAATAGTTTTTGACAAATTAAACCAGTAAGTCCCTTATATGAGTATTAACCCAATCTACTAGATATTATACATGAATTTAGTTATAAAGCAAGCTATTTACTTAGCCAACAGCTCCATTATAGTCCTTAAGACAAGCTCTGGTACCACCCTAAAGGAGTAATCCTTATGGAGCCTTTCGGTAAACTTATGGGCATCCTTCCCAAAGGGGCCTATATCCACAACTGGCAGGTCCAACTTCTGCATTTCCTCTAGGGGGAGCCTGTATTTTGTACCAAAGCCTGGCATATTATTCTTCAAGGCCTCTATGGACTCTTCCTCCCTAGGGGCAGCCCCATAGCTTAGGTCGGAAATATAGGGGAAGAACTTCCTCTTAACTAGCCTATAATCCGTCTTTATTCTTCCTATGGCTTGGTCTACTGCCTTAATTAGCCTTTTTTCCTTCTCCCTCTTCCCCTCCACAGCAATATGGGGATAATAGGGGGGTGAAAAATAGACTATGACCACCGGCTCCCTATCAGACCAGAGTTTATGGACCTCCTCAACCAACTTAAGGGAAAAGTCCCTCTGGTCTATGGTATCATCCCTTAGGATTTTAGCCGTCAATTCTTCAATCTTTTCATCTAATTCATCCCCTATTTCAGCCTTCACTGCCCTATATAGTTCATCATAGGTCAAGACCCTGGTTTTAAAGCTTAGCTCCTTATACTCCCTTCCTGAAAGGCGGCAGAAATTTTTGTATTGTTGGTTTAAGTTATGGATAACTTCCTGAAAGGCTTCAAGGGCCGCCCTTTTCATCTTCTCCAAAACTTGGTCTGGGGTAGAGCAAAGGGTAGAATAATTGAAGAATAAGATATTCGCCTTAGCAGTCTGGACCGAATACTCAGCCTTTAGATCCCTTTGCCTTAGGGAAATTGGTGGTAGGGAAGTTTCTCCATCTAGCTGGTCACAAAATTCCGTATTTAAGTTTATCCTCTTTAGGATGGCAGAGGAGATCTGGTTGGCATCTATACCTCCAAAGGCTTCCCCCACATGGGTTTCCTTACCCACTATATAAAAGCTGGGCATTAGCTTGCCTACGGTACCTAAGTAGATGTACTTATTTTCATCCCCTTCATACTCATTGGTCATATAGTCCGTATCCAGCAGGGCCAAATATTCAAAGCCTTCCTCCTCCTGCAACCTAACCAGCTGAGGTAGCAGGCTTAACATGCCGCTGGAGTTGTTTTCCTCATCACATAGGAAGGCAAAGACTATATTCCCCCTTAAATTATCTATATCCTTAGCCAATTCCTCCAGGATGGCTATGTTAATTGCAAGGCCAGCCTTCATATCGAAGATCCCTCTTCCAAAGAGGTAATCTCCAGACTCTAGATCTATCCTAACATCTTGGGGTAATTTATCCTTAATAGCCATAAAGGACTCCATCAATTCATTGGGCTTGTGGGCATAATCCTTTAAGCTTCCATAGTCGGATATGCCTACCGTATCTAGATGGCCTATTAGGATAAGGGTGTCCTTAGACTCTTCCTTCCCCTTAAGTATGGCCAGGACAGATTTCCTCCCTAAGGGGTCATCAGGCAGGGGGATAAAGCTTAGATGGTTAGGATTATCCTTGAAATAGTTTAGGTCTTTCAGTATATCATAAATTTCTTCTGCTATTTTTACTTCTCCCTTAGTTTCAGTAACGCTTAATTGCTCCGTTAATCTAATTGCAAGTTCTTCGATTCGTTTAGCATTAATCTTCTTCATGGCCACTTCCTTTTACTTCATATTTTTTATCCAGGGACGCCATCCTCTTCTTTATCTCCTTTTCAAAGCCGTAGTCGGTAGGTATATAGTACCTCCTATCCTTAAATTCATGGGGCAGGTACTGCTGCTTAACATAGGCCCCTTCATAGTCATGGGGATACTTATAACCCTTCCCATGGCCTAAATTTTTTGCTCCTGCATAATGGGCATCCCTTAGATGGATAGGGACCCTACCAACCTCATCCTTCCTTATATCCTCCAAGGCCCTATCTATAGCCATGTAGACTGCATTACTCTTAGGTGCCGTAGCTATATATAGGGCTGCCTGGGCCAGTGGAATCCTACCCTCCGGCATGCCAATTATATTGATAGCATTAAAGGCTGATACGGCAATATTTAGGGCATTAGGATCAGCATTGCCCACATCCTCTGAAGCAGAGATGATAATCCGACGGGCTATAAATTTAGGGTCCTCCCCTGCCTCTATCATCTTAGCCAGCCAATAGAGGGTGGCATCTGGGTCTGACCCCCTCATACTCTTGATGAAGGCTGAAACCGTATCATAATGTTCATCCCCAGCCTTATCGTACTTAACGGCCTTAATCTGAATGGAGGATTTAATAGCCTCCAGGTCCAGATGGATGATACCCCCCTCATCCTCTGGAGTAGATAAGACCCCAATCTCCAGCGAGTTTAAAAGGGTCCTCCCATCCCCATCGGCTACGGTTATAAGATAATCTATTGCCTCTTGAGTGATTTGGACCTTATATCTACCAAGTCCCTTAACTTCATCCTTTAAGGCCCTTTGTATCAGCATCCTTAAATCCTCTCTACCTAAGGGCTCAAGCCTTAAGACCATGACCCGGGACAGCAGGGCCTTATTGACCTCGAAATAGGGATTTTCAGTAGTTGCCCCAATTAAGATGACTATGCCCCTTTCCACATAGGGCAGTAGGGCATCCTGCTGGGACTTATTAAACCTGTGAATCTCATCTATAAATAGGATGGTCCTCCTATTATAAAGCTTAAGGTTCTCCTCCGCCCGGCTGATTACTTCCCTAATATCCTTAACGCCGGAAGATACTGCCGACAGCTTTTCAAATATCATATTGGTGGACTTGGAAATGATCATGGCTAGGGTGGTCTTGCCAGTTCCAGGGGGGCCATAGAATATCATGGACGTAATCCTATCGGCCTTAATGGACCTGGATAAAAACTTCCCCTTTCCAATTAGATGCCCTTGGCCTATAAATTCATCTATTGATTCCGGCCTCATCCTATCTGCCAGGGGTGCATTCCTTTTTAACTTTTCTTCCAAACCTAGTGTAAATAAATCCATCTAATCACCTTTTCTTGTTCTAAAGATTATACTATCTAAGAATTGCCCTTTAGTCAATCATGGATAAACTCTCTTTATATATTCTGCCTAATTGTCTACTTAGCTAGCTAAAATTGAGGATAAGAGAAAATTACTAGCCTTTAATTTGAGGCGGGCAAACAAAAGGCTTTTTAAGCTTAAAAAATGCAATATCTTTGTAAAGCTACAAGGATATTGCATTTAAATCTTCCTTTATTTAAGAATAATGACTTTTAAAGCCTATCTTCATTTTCCTCCAACAACTTCTTTAGCTCAATCATAAAGGAGTTTACATCCTTAAACTGCCTATAGACGGATGCAAACCTAACATAGGCCACCTCGTCTAAATCCTTTAATTTATTCATAACCATCTCTCCCATTTCTATGGAAGTTACTTCCTTTTCTAGGGAGTTGGCCAGGGTCCTTTCTATATCATCTACCAACCTCTCGATCTCTTCAATGGAGACAGGCCTCTTTTCACAGGACTTTATTATGCCGTTTAGTAACTTGTTCCTATCGTAGGTCTCCCTAGTGCCGTCCCTTTTAACTACTATTATGGGGATCTCCTCTATCTTTTCATATGTAGTAAAGCGCCTGGAGCATTTAATACATTCCCTTCTCCTCCTAATGGCCTGTCCTTCATCGGTGGGCCTAGTATCTATAACCTTTGATTCCATAAAATCACAATAGGGGCACTTCATCTTTACACCTCTTTTATCTTAAATCCACTTTGGTTTAATTATAATACATTCCAGCCCCAATGTCTAACACTAACCCTTATAATCTACTAAAATAGTATCCTGGCCTATTTTTACTATATCCTGCCAGTTGATTATGATTTCACTAGGTTTTGAAAATAAACTTAGGGGTTTCAAATCGTCCGCTATAATTAGGGATACTATTTCTCCCTTTTCCAGATCCAGTTCAAAATCGTAGATAAAGCCCATCCTTTCCCCATTTGCTATATTTATTACTTCCTTCATCTTAGCCTCAGAAATCCTCAACATATTCTCCACCTCACCTTAGATTTATAATATGGAAACATCATGTTTCAACAGGCCTATCTATACTAACCCTATAGAGGCTATTAACTTACCCCTTCTAGGCCTAGATGGAATATAAATTTAAAAAGGCTATAGGGCTAGTTTTAAATCGTAAATTCTTATAGCTATACTTTATATATGTATATTGTGTAAACTAATTTTTATTACAAAAAATAAAGCTAAAGCAAGAGCTATCCGTCTTACTTTAGCAAGGATTATGGCAAAGCTTTCCATTGCATTAGATATATTTTCTCATCTGCTTTAGGGCACTCTTTTCTAGCCTAGAAACCTGGGCTTGGGAAATGCCTATTTCCTCAGCCACCTCCATCTGGTTCTTGCCTTCAAAGAACCTTAAGTTTAGTATCTCCCTTTCCCTAGGATTTAACTTATTTAAGGCCTCCTTAAGGGCAATGTTTCTAATCCACTTTTCATCCTCTTCCTTTTCATCCTTCACCTGGTCTACTACGTAGATGGCATCCCCTCCCCCATCCTGATAGATAGGTTCAAAAAGGGATATGGGTTCCTGTATGGCCTCTAAGGCAAATACCACCTCTTCCTTAGGAAGTTCTAGAAGGTCAGCTATTTCCGTTATGGTTGGTTCCTTAGAATTTTTGTGAATTAAATGATCCTTAGCTTGTAATGCCTTATAGGCAATATCTCTGAGGGATCTACTGACTCTGATGGAATTGTTGTCTCTTAAATACCTTCTGATCTCTCCAATTATCATGGGGACGGCATAGGTGGAAAACCTAACGTTATGGCTTAAATCGAAATTATCTATAGCTTTAATCAGACCGATACAACCGATTTGGAATAAATCATCTACTGGTTCTCCCCTTCGATTAAATCGCTGAATAATACTCAATACTAACCTTAAATTTCCCTTAATAAACTCCTCCCTGGCCTTCATATCGCCAGCTTTAATCCTTTTAAACAATTCCTGCATTTCTTCATTAGTTAAAACAGGTAATTTGGCAGTATTTACTCCACAAATTTCAACCTTAGATACATGCATTTAGATCGTTCCTTTCATGGTTGATTTGCCCCTTTCAGATAAAATTATTGCCCTTCAAAGCATTTTTATTCAGTAAAAGAAATTACAAATATAGGTAATTTTTTAAATTAGCCTGCTCATTTCCTTCTGTAGTCGTTTGATAATTCGCTTCTCCAGCCTTGAAATATAGGATTGGGAGATTCCCAAAAGGTCTGCCACTTCCTTCTGGGTCTTTTCCCGTCCATTCCTTAAGCCGAACCTTAATTCCACAATAGTTTTTTCCCTTGGGGAAAGTTTTTCTATGGCCTCATTTAATAAACTTTTATCTACCTCATCCTCTATGTACTTAAAGATAATATCCCCATCTGTACCCAATATATCTGAAAGTAATAGTTCGTTGCCGTCCCAGTCAATGTTTAAGGGTTCATCTAGGGATACCTCATTCCTAGTTTTGCTGTTCTTCCTTAGATACATAAGGATCTCATTTTCAATACACTTGGAAGCATAGGTAGCCAGTTTTATATTCTTATCAGGATCAAAGGTGTTTACTGCCTTAATTAAACCTATGGTACCTATGGAGATTAGGTCTTCAATGGATACCTTAGTATTGTCGAATTTCCTAGCTATGTAGACTACAAGCCTTAAGTTTCTCTCTATCAAGATGGCCTTGATGGATTCATCCTCTTTCAGCTTCTTTAAGTAGTATTCCTCTTCCTCAGGCTCCAAGGGTGGCGGCAGGGTTTCACCGGTGCCTATGTAGTCGATACGCCTTAGCAGCCTGAATTTCCTCATTAATTTAAAAAGGATTATCCAGATCTTATATTTTAAGCTCTTCATATTTCCTCCTTTAATACTATAGATTCATAATCCAACAAGCCTGAAAATCCATCGGTAGAAAGATCACCATTATAGATGCCGATGATGATATCATCTATTTCCAGCTCAATGCCCTTATCTGGGGCCTTTAGCTCTACCCTATCAGGCTTAAAGCCAAGGATTAAGCCTGCCTCATTTCCTATTGACCTAAAAGGAATAATGGTCAGGGGAAATTCCTCCCTAAGGTCTATAAGGACCTCCTCCATAGTCCTTTGGGGAGATTTGTAATATTCCATTAATTCCCTAGGCAGGATTGCCTCCAGCTTTTCTACTTCCACTACAAAGACCCTCATATTGGTCAAGGGGTCCTTAAGGCTATTACCCGTATCTATTAAGGCCTTTAGGCTGACCTCCTCCCCCCTGTGATGGATAACAGCATCCAGCAGGAAACTATCCAGCATCTTCTTCCTGTGGTTATATTCAAAGACTAGGATGGAGACTATTACCGCCAATAGTAGTCCCATTAGGATGTGCTTAATGGAAAAAATGTTAAAGAGGTTTACTTCCCTACTTAAGATCTTTTGAATGTTAGTAAAATTAGAGGATATACTTATAATGGCTCCTGCTAAGATAAAGGATAAGATGTAAAAGCACAACCACTGGTATAAAAAGTTCTTAATATTTTTACTCCTAAAGATCATATATATTATTAAGATCGAAAATAGTAGTTTAACTATAAAGCTAGATAGGAAGTAAAGGTACGGACTAAAGACAGTCAAAGAGTAGAGGGTGGTTATTATTGCCCCAATAAGGATTCTATTTGTTTTTATATTTGACTTAGTTATCCGGTTGGTAAAGTAGAGCAGCAGGAAATTAATAGCAAAGTTTTCTACCAAATAATATTCCAATATTATATACAAGGTTTCCTCCCATAGCATTTTAATTAAATATATTATAAGACAAAGCCTATAAAAAATTTGTCGCTTTTTAAGAATAAAAAAAAACATATCTAATTTAATAGATATGTTTTTTTACAAAATTTTATTATTTTCTTTTCCTTCTTAAGAAAATTGGAATATCCAATTCATCAAAATCATCAAAATCATCATCTTCCCTATTGGCTTCTTCTTTAGCTTCCTTACTAGGTCTAACGTCAAAGCCTGTGGCTATTACTGTAATCTTAATCTCATCCTTTAAGTCTTCATCGATACCAGCACCGAAGATGATGGTGGCATCTGGGTCAACAGCTTGTCTAATTAAGTCAGCTGCTTCATTGACCTCAAAGATACCCAGGTCGTCCCCACCAGTTATGTTTAGAAGTACTGCCTTGGCCCCATCAATGGAGGTTTCTAAAAGTGGTGATTGAATAGCCTGTTTAGCGGCCTCTGTTGCCCTATTTTCGCCGGTTGCTCGTCCAATTCCCATGTGGGCTATACCCTTGTCATACATAATAGTCTGAACATCAGCAAAGTCAAGATTTATCAAGTTAGGTACTGAAATTAGGTCAGATATACCCTGGATACCCTGTTTTAGAACTTCGTCGGCCATTACAAAGGCTTGAGATATGGTAGTCTTCTTCTCTGCAATTTGCAACAACCTATCGTTGGGAATAGTTACTAAGGTATCTACCTTGGCCTTTAGATTTTCGATACCCATTTCCGCTTGGCTAAGCCTTTTTCTTCCTTCGAAGGTAAATGGCTTAGTAACTACACCTACAGTAAGTATCCCCATCTCCTTAGCCAGTTCAGCCACTATAGGGGCTGCCCCTGTACCTGTACCACCACCCATACCGGCAGTTATAAAGACCATATCTGCCCCCTTAAGTGCTTCGGCTATTTCATTCCTACTTTCTTCGGCAGCCTTAGCTCCGATTTCCGGATTAGCTCCTGCCCCTAATCCCTTAGTTAATTTCTCACCTATTTGAATTTTAGTCTCCGCCCTAGAAGAATGAAGGGCTTGAATATCCGTATTTATGGCAACAAAATCTACACCTCTTACTCCATGCTCAACCATCCTATTTACAGCATTATTTCCCCCACCACCAACACCTATTACCTTGATCTTTGCAAATTGCTCCACATCTACATCAAAATCAAACATCTTGTATCCCCCTTGTCTATTGTAGCTTATATTGTTTTCTATTTATGTTAAAGTGTATTTATATTGATCGGTTTTTAAATAGGATCAACCTTCTAATGGCTGCAAAGTTATCAAATAATCTTCCACCAAAGGTAAAGATTGCCGCATAATATAGTGGAACTCCAAGCCTGTCACCAATATAGGCTAGAAAGGCTGCTAAGATGGAGTTTCCAAAGAAGCCAGATAAAAATACCCTTATATTGAATTTATTCTCTAAACTAGCCCTAACTCCTCCAAAGACGGAGTCTAAGCAGGCTAGAATGGCTATGGTTATATAAAGTGAATAGGTGGTATTATATGTATAGGGCAAGAGGAAACCAATAACCCCACCTATTAAAATCCCAATCAATGCAATTACCATCAACTATCATCTCCCTTTGGTTTTGCATATTCAAATGTAAGCTCCCCCCTGTAGGCTGGAATTATTACCTTTTCTTCTATCTTGGGTTCAAAGCCAATCTGGTAAACATTCTTTAACATATCCCCATAGGTATGAGGGGCGCTAACAGCCGCCATCAGTAATTGAGGGTCACCTATGGCTTTTATAATGAAAGGAGTGCCTATACTTCTGCCATTGATTCTAATAATGGGACCGTTACACTTAATCTCTGATGTGGGCATAACCCTTTCCCCATTGATGCTAATGGCTTCTGCTCCGGCCACCCTTAAATCATTTAGTATATTTAATATATCCACATCATGGATAACATCATCATTTATGTCGAAACCTATGATTTCATCACTAGGATTATCATACATTTTAATGGATATTCCTGGCCCCTCCAAATCCACATAACCAGATGCAATCATATTGCTGTATAATTCCTTCCTAAAAAGGTCTATTATATCCTCATCCCCTGCTGAGATCTTTTTTAAAACCTCCAACTCCTCTTCCCTCTTTTGGATGATCTTTTCGATCTCTTGAATCTCATTTTTTATAATGTCTATTTCCTTCTTGGTATTTTCTATAGACTTGATGGTAACGGGAACATAGGCTTCCACATTCGCCTTCAGCTGAGTGGCTATAATTATACCAATAAGGACGCTAAATATGGCAATTATGACCTTATTCTTTAGTTCCATCATATCACACTCACAATCAGTTGACGGTTTCCTCTACAGGAGCGTTTACAGGGGTTGCATATATGAATTCCTTAACCTTCCTATATTTAGGAATAAAAATATTCCTATCCTGCCTTATATGGACTATATAGTCTAGATTCCTTAACTGCCAAATGATTCCATGCTTGATAGTTAAAGCCGATTCTAGGGTGTTTGGATTTCCAATAGCTTTTATAACTATGGGAGATGAATTGGATACCCCATTAATCTCCAGATGGTTTCCTGCCCTTACTATTTCCGTAAAGGAGGTATATCTTTGATCATTGATGGAAATGGCTTCTGCATCAGCGGCATTTAGAATGCTTATAATCTGCAATATTAGATCCAACTCATCTACTATGGAGTAACCATCCCCAAATTGTAAGTCCATAGGTGGGTCATTGATTTCTAAAACTATACCCTCCCCTTCTAAATCTACATAGCCGGCTAACATCCTGTATTTCATAGCATCCTTATATAAGTTTTCTGCTAAGACGTTTTTATCTACTTCGCTTTTTTCATACTGTTCAATCTTGGATTCCAACTCAGCCACCCTGTTTATTAGGCTCTCCTTCTCACTTTGTACCTTCTTTAATTCAGTGGCTAGTTGTTGAGCCCTTTGGGTAGGCAGCACTCCTTCACCAACGGTCTTATTGACGGTTTTAAAATGGATGGATAGGATCATACCTAAAAAAATTGAAACTAGAGTTAGTGCGAAGTATTCTTTAAATTTCCTTTTCTTTAATCCCTTCATATCATACCCCATTTCTAATCGTCAGTGACTATTATCGGGTGTTCAGCCCTGTTCATTAATATCTTAACTACAGAAAGTTGATTTTTCTCTATATGATCTAAGATTTCTTTTAATAGTCTTAATTTATATTTTACATTATTCATAGGGCCAAAGGCAACAGATATACCATCTTTTAAAGTGATTTTCATATCTTCCACCCTATTCATATCTATTATAGCCATCTTAATAAGTATATCTAGCCTATGGCTTTCCTTTATAAAGTCTTCAAAAGTTTCCAACTCTAACTTTGAAAATAAATTTTCACCTAATTCTATTCTATCAGTTTTTAAACCTAATACAATCGGCAAAGCCTCCAAGTTTGAATCCGTTTCCCTTAGGACATATCCTTCTTCATTTATTATGTAATACATGGATATATGCTTAATAAGTACCCTATCTTTCCTTTCAAGAATATCTATCTCAACTTCCCTGGGAAAAATCCTCCTTATCTTCACCTCATCCACATAGGAAAGCTTGGAAAGTTTTTCTTCCGCCTCCTTAATCCTTATCCTAAAGATATTTTCCCCCTTATTAAAGCCTATGGTATGTAGGATCTTTTCCCTAGGAATTTTTTTGCTCCCCTTAATAGTAATATTTTCTATATTGAATAGCTTGGAATGTAAAGCAAAACTAGTCAATATGATAGTTATTGACATGATCATTATGAGGTTTAAAAAAATCCTTAGCCTCCTATGCTTCCTCTGAATCCTAGTTTCCTTCTGCACCCTCATCACTCCAAAGTTGTCCCATTCTTAAATAGCAGCAAAATGCTGCCTTATACGGAGATTATATTGGCTCCCAACTTGTTTAAGCTGACATAGAGGTTTTCATAGCCCCTATTTACATGATTGATATTTTCAACTTCCGTAACTCCTTGAGCCGCTAATCCTGCTAACACCAAAGCTGCACCTCCACGCAAATCCTTAGCAAAAACCTTGGCTCCAGTCAACTCCTTAATCCCCTTAATAACAGCAACGCTGCCTAGGGTTTTAATATTGGCCCCCATCCTAGTCAATTCCTCTGCATGTTTAAACCTATTTTCAAACACCGTTTCATTTACTATACTAGTACCGTCGGCTATAGTCAATAGGGCCATAAACTGGGCCTGCATATCCGTTGGAAAACCGGGATAAGGTAGGGTCTGGAGCATTTCAATTGGATAGAGCTTTTCTGGACCAATTACCTTTATCTCATCCCTATCTACTAATACTTTAGTTCCCGTCTCCTTCAATTTAGCAATTATACTCTGTAGGTGTTCCAAGACTACATTCTTAAGGACAATTTCCCCCCTTGTAATGGCGGCTGCAACCATAAAGGTACCAGCTACTATCCTATCGGGTATTATCCTATGCTCACAACTATTTAGCTTTTGAACCCCCTCTACTACTATGACACTGGTTCCTGCCCCCTTAACCCGACAGCCAGCCTTATTTAAGTAATCCTGTAGATCTACTATTTCCGGCTCCCTAGCTGCATTCCTTATTATAGTAGTTCCCTCTGCCATGGTGGCAGCTAAGATGATATTCTCTGTAGCCCCTACTGAAGGATAATCCAACTGGATTTCACAACCCTTAAGGCCATCAGTCTTGCAGTATAAAAAGCCATGGGATTCCACAATTTCTGTCCCCATCTGCCTTAGGGATTTAAGATGCAAATCTATTGGCCTAGGTCCTATTTCACAACCTCCTGGATAGCTTAAAACCGCCTCTCCAAAACGTGCTAACAAAGCTCCCATCAGTATGATGGAGGACCTCATCTCCCTAACCAACTCCTCCGGCAAGGTCACCCTATTTATGGTGCTGGAATCGATTATAAGGGTATCTCCCTCTATATCTACCCTGGCACCTAGGGAAGTTAAGATCTTTATCATAACCTCAACATCTTTTAATTTGGGTACGTTGGAAATGACGTTAGTGGTGCCATTAATAACTGTAGCAGCTAAAATGGGTAGGACCGCATTCTTAGCACCTATAATAGGAACCTCACCTTCTAACCTTGCTCCACCATTGATTATATACTTTTCCACCATTCCACCTCCAGCAAATATAGATAATGATATCTATCATTATCTTATTCACCAGAGTGGCTAGGGTTACTATTTTGCCATTAATTCCCTTACTAATTTAAGGATTTCTTTTGTGGCATTAATATTGCCTAATTTTTTGCTATTTATCGACATTCTTCTTAACTTGCCCCTATCCCTTAATAGGTCCTCTATAGTTTCCATCAATAGTTGTCCACTCAAGTCCTTCTCCAAAATGACTACACTGGCTCCAGCCTTTTCAAAGGCCCTGGCATTATATTCCTGATGGTTCTCCGCAGTATAACTTTTGGGAATTAAGATGCTTGGCAGCCCTATGGCGGAAGCTTCAGCCAAGGTTATGGCTCCAGATGAGGAGATCAATAAATCGGCTATATTGAGGGCATCAGGCATGTCGTAAAGATAGGGTAGTATTCGGATGTTTCCCTTTAAAGTTATATTTTTTTCCTCTAGAGACTTCATAAATCCCTCATATAAGCGTTTACCAGTTACGTGAATCAGTTGGAAATCATCACTCCAGCTATCATTTAATAAGATATCTATAATTGCATCGTTAAGGCTCTTTTGCCCCCCACTTCCTCCGAAGGAAAGTACAAGGGGCTTGTTAGGATCTATATCTAACTTCTTGTAAGAAGCCTTCTTATCCCTATTTAGGATTTCACCCCTTATAGGATTGCCTGTATTTACAACCCTATCAGGATATTTAAAGTATTTAGCCGATTCCTCAAAGGTGGTAGCTACCCTATCTACATAGCGGGAGAGTATCTTATTAGTTATACCAGGAAAGGCATTTTGTTCATGGATTAGGGTAGGTATATTATTTTTAGCCGCCTTATAGACTATGGGACCGCAGACATATCCTCCAGTACCAATTACCATGTCAGGTTTAAAATCGTCTATAATGGCCTGAGACTGCCTCAAACCTATAAAGAGCTCCTTCAGGGAAATGAAGAAGTTCTTATTTATCCTCCTTGGTAAGCCCTTTACCCTAATAGCTTTAAAGGGGATACCTTCCTTGGGGACCAACTCAGCCTCTAAGCTATCCTTAGTACCTATATAGAGGATTTCAGCATCTTGGTCGTAGTTTTTAATTTCCTTGGCAATAGCTAAAGCTGGATAGATGTGTCCTCCAGTGCCGCCACCTGAGATTATATATCGCATCTGATCAACTCCTCTCCAAATTGGCATGTCTAGAAATGTTCAGTAGTATACCTATGGCAGCCATATTGACTAATAAGGAGGTACCTCCATAGCTGACAAAGGGTAGGGTGATCCCTGTGGTGGGTATACTAGATGTAACAACTGCAATGTGAATTAAAGACTGTATGGCCACTAAGGCTGTAATCCCTGTGGCTAAAAAGCAACCAAAGGTATCTTCAATCCTTAGGGCTATAACGATCCCCCTCCATAGGACGATAAGTAGTAGGATCATAACTACAAGGCAGCCTAAAAAGCCTAATTCTTCCCCTATGATGGAAAAGATAAAGTCGTTATAGGACTCTGGTATGTAGAAAAACTTCTGCCTGCTTTTACCCAAGCCTAAACCAAATAGGCCGCCTGAACCGATGGCGTATAAGGACTGAACCGCCTGCCAACCAGTATCTAATTTGTCCGCAAAGGGGTCCATAAAGGCTGTAATCCTCTTTAATCTATACTCTTCCGAAGTAATGGCATAGTAGAGTAGGATCGTCGATCCTCCTGCTAGGGCAAATAGGTGACTTAACCTCATGCCGGCCACAAAAAACATAGCCACCAGGGTTCCACCTAGGGTTACAGTAGTACCTAGGTCCTTCTGTAGGTAGATTAGACCGCAGGAGATGCCTATTATAATCAGGGATGGAATAGTACCGTACAAGAGGGTAGGTATCTTATCCTTCTTATTGGATAAGAAGGCAGAAAAAAAGATTATACTTCCCAGCTTTAAAACATCGGAGGGCATAAACCTAATACCTAAGTCTAACCATCTTCTAGCACCCTTGCTCTCCACACCTAAGGGGGTGAAGATCAAAAGAGCTAATATTATGGCCACCAGGTAGATAGGAAAAGCAAATTTCTTAAAGATACGGTAGTCTATGTTCATCAAAACCACCATAAAGAAAAAACCTAAGCTAGCCGCAAACAATTGCTTCTTTAAGAAATGGTAGCCATCATTGAACTTCTGCATAGCCTCTGGCCATGATGAACTAAATACCATCACGATTCCGATGAAGACCAACATCATTATTGAGATAAACAATGTAAAATCTACGGCCTTCTTCCTTTCTGATTTCTTCTTAGCCATCTTATTCCTCCCTTAAACTATGAACAGCTGCTTTAAAAGCATTACCCCGCTCTTCAAAATCCTTAAACATCCCCCAGGATGCACAGGCCGGAGACAAGAGGATATTATCTCCCCTTTCAGCTAATTTATAGGCCAATTGCACCCCCTCCTCTAGGCTATCTACTAGGTGATAGTCCTTGAAATTGTGTATATCCGCACATTCCTTAATTTTATATTTAGTCTGACCTAACAGGATCAAGGCCTTGACCTTACCATTAAAGGACCTGATGAAGGGACCAAAATCCGTTCCCTTATCAAAGCCACCTGCTATCAAGATAATAGGGGCTGGAATGGCCTCAATAGCCTTAATACTGGCATCGGGATTAGTTCCCTTAGAGTCATTATAAAAGCTTATGCCCTTTTTATTACCCACATATTCCAGCCTGTGTTCTACTCCCTTAAAGTTGGATATGGTCTTTCTAACCCTCTCCAGGTCCAAACCTAAGGCAAGGGCAATACCTATGGCAGCTAAAGTATTTTCAAGATTATGTTTCCCTGGTAGTTTTACCTCCTTAAGGGACATGAGTCTATTTTGCCTGCCGTCATAACTTATGACTATATCCTCACCATCTATATATATGCCCTCAGCTAACCTTTCAGTAGTGGAAAACCAAATAATTTTAGAGCCAGCTTCATCTTTACATGACCTGAGTAGGTCATCGGCAAAATTTAGGACTAAGAAGTCATCCTCATCTTGATTTTTAAAGATCTTCTTCTTGGCATTTACATAGGCCTCAAAGGACCCATGCCAATCTAGGTGGTCTGGTGCTAAGTTAAGTATCAAGCCAACCTTGGGTTTAAAGTATCTTGTGTGTTCCAGCTGGAAGCTACTGGCTTCGATGACAAAGATATCTTCCTTAGCCGAATCCACCAATTCACCTAAGATAGCCCTGCCGATATTGCCGACTACATGGGTCTTAAAGCCTGCATCCTTAAAAATCTCCCCCACCAGGCTGGTGGTGGTGGTCTTGCCATTGGTGCCAGTTATGGCGATGAAATTTTGATTTAAGTCTAATCTATAGGCCAGCTCTATATCGCTTATTACCTCTATTCCCCTGGAAATAGCATCTTGAATTAGGGGTATAGTAGGAGACACCCCTGGGCTTTTTACAATTAAATCTATATCTTCTAGGTCAACTTCATTGCTACCTAATAACTTGGTAAGAGGTATGGCTTCCAAGGCTTGGATTACATCCTTAAGCTCCTCTTCCCTCTTACTATCGGTAACGGTTATATTGGCCCCTAATTTATGGAGGGCCTTAATGGTAGATACTCCAGAAATACCTAAGCCTATTACCAGTATATTTTTATTTGTAATTTCCATATCATCACCCGATCATATTTGATAGTGCATATATTCCAACTAAGCACAGTAGGACGGTAACAAGCCAGAAGACTGCTACTATCTTAGTCTCCTTCCAACCCTTATATTCAAAATGGTGGTGTAGGGGGGACATTAAAAAGACCCTTTTACCAGTCAGTTTAAAGGATATTACTTGTATAATAACAGATAGGGTTTCAATAAAGTATATCCCACCAACTATGGGGAGGATTAAGGGTAGATTCAAGAGTATGGCTATAGTGGCTAAGGCTCCACCTAGGGCCAAGGAACCCGTATCCCCCATAAAGACCTTGGCCGGATGGGCATTGTGCATTAAAAATCCTAAGCAAGCACCTGCCAAGGCTGTGGCAAATAGGGAGATGCTACCAAAACCCCATTTTAGCGCCACTAAGCTGAAGAAGGACATTACGATCATAGTCACCCCAGCCGCCAAACCATCTAAACCATCCGTTAAGTTTACGCTATTCACCGTTCCTACTACCACAAAGACCATAAAGGGTATATAGAAGATACCTAAGTCTAGGGTCATATTTTCAAAGAAGGGAACTAGGACTTTTGTCCCCAATTCAGAGGTGTTAGATTGGTAGACAGCCAGGATAATAGCTAGAACTACCTGGCCTAACAATTTTTGATAAGCCTTTAAGCCTAGATTCCTCCTTTTAACCACTATTATATAATCATCTATAAATCCGATTAGGCCAAAGCCTAGGGTGGATAAAATCAAAACATAACTATCCTTAGTTATAAGTCCAGATGAATATACAGTTATAATCAGGGATAGTAGGATGATTAAGCCACCCATGGTTGGGGTGCCCGATTTAGCCATATGGGATTTAGGTCCTTCCTCCCTAATACTTTGGCCTACCTTCAACTTCCTTAGTATTGGGATGACTATTGGTCCGAGTAATAGGGTAATCAAGAAAGAAATTATAAGTGTTCTAATTATATCTACATATTCAACCACTTTAGTATCTCCTCTCAAGTTTAAGTCTAAATTTTATCAAGCATTTCTAAAACTATCTGCCTCTCATCAAAGGGAATCACCTGGTCTTTTACTATAATAGTATCTTCATGTCCCTTTCCAGTTATCAAGATTATATCCTTTGGCATAGAATTCATTATAGCATACTTAATGGCTTCTTTCCTATCTAAAATTATCTTGTATTGGGTTTTACTTTCCTTAACCCCTACTTCAATATCCTTAGCTATGACCATAGGGTCTTCATACCTAGGATTGTCAGAGGTAATGATGACGAAATCAGCAAACTCACCAGCTACCCTTCCCATTTCCGGCCTCTTGGATTTATCCCTGTTTCCTCCAGCACCGAAGACAATGACCTTCCTACCCTGGGCGAAGACATCTACTGCCTTTAATACCTCCCTGATGCCTTCAGGAGTATGGGCAAAATCTATTATAATATCAAAATCCCTATTGGTCTCTATATGCTCAAACCTTCCCCTAACCCCCTTAAAGTCCTCCAAGCCCTCTTTTATAAGCTCCAGCTCCATGCCTAAACCATAAGCAGTGGCAGCAGCTGCCAAGGAATTATATATATTAAACTTACCTGGGATCCTAAGATTTATATCAACTTGACCTGCGGGAGTATTTAGCTTAAATTTGGAACCACTACTTCCATAGCTTATATGAGATGCCCTTATATCTCCTGCTTCTATGCCATATGTAATCAACCTAGCTGGAGACCTTATATCATCTATCAGCCTTTTACCATAGGGATCATCCCTATTTATGACCATCAGGTCCCTGGTCTTGTGAAATAGCCTTAACTTAGCCCGATAATAGCTTTCCATATCCTCATGGTAATCTAGATGGTCCTGGGATAGGTTGATAAACAGGCTAACATCAAAATCCATATACTTAACCCTTCTTAAATCTAGGGCATGGGAGGAAACTTCCATAATGCAAGTATCTATCTTATTTTCAACCATCCTTGATAAGTTCCTTTGAATTTCTAAGGAATCGGGGGTTGTATTGGGCAAGCTAAACTTTTCCCTATTTATAATAACTCCCATGGTACCGATTATTCCCACTTTTTCATTCTTTATTTCCAAGATCCTCTTCAATATGTAAGATGTTGTGGTCTTACCGTTGGTTCCTGTTATACCAATGGTCCTCATCCTAGTCCAGGGCTGTTTGTAAAATCTGGAGGCAAAATATCCTAGGGCGTCGGTGGAGTTTAAAACATCGATAAGGGTTACCCTTCCCTCTAAGCTGCCCAGCTCCACCTCCCTATCCTTTACCACGGCTACAGCCCCCTTCTCTATGGCATCCTTAATGTAATCATGGCCATCTACAGTAAAGCCCCTTTGGGCTACGAAGAGATAGCCCTCCTTAACCTTTCTAGAATCATGTTCCAAACCTGTAATATCTATATTTTTATCCCCCTTAAGCCTTACTAGGGGATATTTACCCAGGATTTCAGAAAGCAGCAAGGAAATACACCTCCATTATAATTAATTAATA
>JAAYLY010000122.1 GCA_012521625.1 Tissierellia bacterium
AGAGTAAGTGATGTATTATATTAAGGATGTATAATAAGGGTATGCTTTATATTAAGGAATGTATAATTATAAGGATGAATTATTATAAGATATCTCTAAAATAAAGGTTGTATTATGTAATTATCTATTTTTTCATTTGCTAATAAATTTAGCTAATTTAGTAAATCTATACTAGATAAGATAAAAATCTGATATAAGATTTGAATTTGATTTAATGTAATTTATGGCTTAAAATTTAAATAATATATTCATAAAGATAAAAGACGAGGTGGTACTAATGAAGATTAAGGTAATAAACAAAAGCTCATTACCCTTGCCAGAATATAAGACTGGTGGTTCTGCAGGCATAGACCTATATGCCAATATCTCCGAACCTATTGAGTTAAAGCCTATGGATAGGGTCTTAATACCTACAGGCCTTTATATGGCCATACCTGAAGGATATGAAGGCCAAATTAGGGGTAGGAGTGGTCTAGCATTAAAACACGGCATTACCCTAGCCAATGGCATAGGGACCATAGATAGCGATTATAGGGGGGAGATAGGGGTAATTTTAATAAACCTTGGTATGGAGCCCTTTACCATCAAAAGGGGAGATCGGATAGCCCAGCTGGTATTGTGCAAGTATGAGAGGATTCAATTTGAAGAGGTAGAGTCCCTAGAAGAAACTTCTAGGGGAGAAGGGGGCTTTGGCCATACGGGTATATAATATCATAAATAATCTTATCATAATTGATACTCTAAATTTATTATAAAATCCTAATCATAAATGACATATAACCACATATAATTTAATAGATATAAGTTTATATAAATAATCAACTAGGAAGAATGGCTTGTTTATATAGAAATTATACTAAGAGGTGGTTATATGAATCGTATTAGGCTTAGTGAATTAGGGGACAAGGAGATAATAAATTTAAACAATGGGGCTAGATTAGGACTTTTAAATGAAGCCGATATCATCTTTGATGAGGAGACGGGTAAAATCAAATCCCTAGTGGCTCCTGAAAAGCGCTTAAGCTTTAAATTATTAGGTTTAGAAAGTAATGGTATGGAGATACCCTGGTCCGCCATAAGAAAGATCGGCTACGACATGATTATAGTTGAATTAGATTAGATAGAAATAGGATTATTAGATTAAATTAAATAAAATAAAATTAAGATTAGACTAATTAAAGTATTAGTTTTGTTATTTAGTTTAAGTAGCAGATCTTAATTATAGTTAGTATATTTAAACTTAAGGGAGCAAAACATCCTGGGTAATTAATAAAACTCAGGATGTTTTTTATGCTTTTATCATACTTCTTTTTATCAATGGATTGATGATAGGGTACATAAAAATCTCCTTATGGTAAATGATATATATGAATATATAATTGGAGGAATCGATATGTTAGAGAAAAAAGATGCCAAGGAGACTAGGGAAACTAAAAATAATGATGAAAAGACTGATAATGCAGTAGATAGGGAAAAATCCATAAAGGAATTCGGTACACCTGAGGTAAAGCCATTTCAAAGCAACATTCAATTTATCTCCATAATAGGTGAAATCGAGGGCCATTCGGTGGCCGGTTCTGATAAGAAGTCTACTAAATACGAGCATATAATCCCCCTACTAATCAGTGCTCAGATAGTTCCAAGGATAGAAGGAGTCTTTATAGTAATTAATACAGTAGGGGGCGATGTAGAAGCTGGCTTGGCCTTAGCTGAGATGATTAATAGCCTAGATAAGCCTACTGTATCTTTAGTTTTAGGAGGAGGCCATAGTATAGGTGTCCCCTTAGCTACTTCCACCGACTACTCCTTCATAGTTCCAACGGCCACCATGACCATCCACCCAATTAGGACTACTGGTTTGGTTATAGGTGTACCCCAGACCTTTAGATACTTCCAAAAGATGCAGCAGAGGATAAACAATTTTGTCATTAGGACATCTAAAGTAGATCCTGATACCTTCCATGATCTGATGAATGCCACTGATGAATTGGCCAACGATGTGGGTACCATATTAGTAGGAAAGGCTGCTGTAGATTATGGTCTAATCGATGAAGTAGGTGGCTTATCAGATGCCTTAAACAAGCTAAACGAGCTTATAAGAAACAGAAAAGAATAGATAATGGACCTTAATTATGCTATAATAACATAAGGAAAAGTCAAAGGGGGAGGCGATTCCTCTCTTTGTTAGAGGATGATTATGAGTAGAACTAAAAGTAGTAAAAAGAAGAAAAACAAGAATGACCTAAAACAATTTAATAGGGATTTAATTGGCAGTTTAATAGTAGTTGTGGGCATCCTTTGGATGATTAGTCTATTTAGCTTTCAAATGGGTATAATTGGTTCCCTTCTCAGGGGTACCAGTTTCTTTTTAATGGGCTTTGGGGCCTATTTTTTTCCTATAGGGCTTATAGCCGTTGGACTTATCTTCATTTTAGATAGATTCGATAATAGGGAGATGGAAAAAGCTTTATTGATTATTGCCCTCTATTTAACCCTACTTATCTTTCTAGATGGTAAAAATATGGATGTGGTAGGCTTCATCGATAGAATAAGGGCGGCCAACTTCCATTCCTTAGACCATAAGGGGGGAGGTTTTTTAGGGGCAATCTTAGGCTACCTAATCTATAGTCTATTTGGAAAGGGTGCTTATCTAATCGTAGCTTCTTCCTTTATAATATCCAGCTTACTCCTTTTTGATAAGAATATAAAGGTATTGATAAAGGACATAGACCTTAGAGGGAAAATCAAAAAGGATGAAGGGGACAAGGAGCCCAAAAAGAAAAGGGTTAAGAAGGCTAAAGCTATGTTAGATAAGGCTAAAAGCAATAAGGAAGCAAGTAAGAAGGAAGTTCGAATAGTTGACTACAATTCTTCCGAAAAGAAGAATGAAAAGGAAAACCCTATAGAGGAAGAGATAATAATAAGGAGTCCTAAAACTGAGAACATTTCTTATACTCTACCACCTTTAAGCCTACTTAAATCCTATGATAATAAGAAGGATGATAGTGAGAAGAAGGAAATCATAAACAACGCCAAGCTTATAGAAGAGACCATGAAAAACTTCGGCATAGAGGCCACCATAACCCAGATAAACCGTGGACCTACTATTACCTGCTATGAACTTTCTCCTTCTCCAGGGATTAAGTTAAGTAGAATCGTAAGCCTGGCCGACAATATTGCTATGAGCTTGGCAACTTCAGATATAAGGATTGAAGCACCTATACCGGGTAAATCAGCAGTTGGTATTGAGGTGCCCAACAGGGTAAAGGATAGTGTATCCTTAAAGGAGATGCTCTTGTCAGATGAATATCTGAATATAGATTCAAACCTACCCCTAGTACTGGGGAAGGATGTAAGCGGAAAACCTATCGTTTCATCTATAGATAAGATGCCCCACTTGCTTATAGCTGGTGCTACAGGATCAGGAAAAAGTGTCTGTATCAACACCATAATCATGAGCATCATCTATAAATCAAGCCCAGAGGAGGTTAGGTTGATCTTAATAGATCCCAAGGTGGTTGAACTTAGCATCTATAATGATATCCCACATCTACTGATTCCAGTAGTGACGGATCCAAAGAAGGCATCCTTTGCCTTAAACTGGGCTGTAGATGAGATGGAGAAAAGGTATAAGCTATTTGCCCAAAACAGTGTAAGGGACATGAAATCCTACAATGAAAAGCAAAGGGCTAAAAATGAAGAAACCCTACCATCCATCGTCATCATCATAGATGAGTTGGCAGACCTTATGATGGTAGCAGCCCAAGAAATCGAAGATTATATCTGTAGATTAGCCCAAATGGCCAGGGCAGCTGGAATTTACCTGATTATTGCTACACAAAGGCCATCGGTAGACGTAATAACAGGTACTATCAAGGCCAATGTACCTTCAAGGATTTCCTTTGCTGTATCCTCCCAGGTGGATTCTAGGACCATCCTGGATATGGCAGGGGCTGAGAAGCTACTTGGTAGGGGAGATATGTTGTTTTATCCATCCTTCTATTCTAAGCCTTTAAGGGTACAAGGAGCCTTTGTAAGCGACAGTGAGGTAGAATCTGTAGTTAACTTCCTAAAGACCAACAATGAATCGGATTACGATGAAGAGATCATTGATGTAGTTCAAAACTCTGCTGAACTTAAGACAGACTTTAACGATGAATTGCTACCAGAGGCCATAAAAATGGTAGTTGAAGAAGGACAAGCATCCATTTCTCTATTACAGAGGCGGTTAAGGATAGGCTACGCTAGGGCTGCCAGGTTAATAGATGAGATGGAGGCTAGGGGCATCGTCGGTGGCTTCGAAGGTAGTAAACCTAGGAAGGTCCTCATTACTGAAGAAGATTTAGAAGAAGAATTTGACTAGAAGGGGTTAGATTAGATTATGAATATTGCAAATAAGATTACTTTATTTAGGGTATTTTTAGTTCCTGTATTTTTACTAATTCTATATTCAGACCTTAACAACAGCCATATGATAGCTGGCTTGGTTTTTATCTTTGCTTCATTGACAGATACGCTAGATGGCTACTTGGCTAGGAGTAGAAATCTAGTAACCAATTTTGGTAAATTCGTAGACCCACTGGCGGATAAGGTCTTGGTAGCTGCCGCTTTAATTGCCCTAGTAGAATTTGGTAAAATACCCGGCTGGATAGTGGTTATAATAATTGCTAGGGAATTTACCATTACTGGCTTTAGGGTTTTGGCTGCATCTGAAGGTATAACCATTGCGGCTAGCCCACTGGGTAAGTTTAAGACTATTACACAGCTATTAGCTATAATACTGATACTATTTAACAATTATCCATTTTCTTTAATCAATATTCCTTTGGATAGGATCATGCTTTACTTAGCAACAATATTTACAATCCTATCTGGTATAGACTATATAGTTAAAAATAAGCAAGTGCTAAATATGAAGGATATATAAAAAGATATATAAATGGGAGATGGATTATGATAGCTGAAATTGTAACAATCGGTACTGAAATTACTACTGGAAGTACTTTAAACACCAATACCTATTACCTATCTCAAAAGCTTTTCGAACTAGGTATCGAAACCCATTACCATACTACGGTAGATGATGATGAAGAAAGGCTCAAAAGGGTTATAGAAATCGCCTTAGATAGGGCTGACCTTATCATTACTACTGGAGGACTAGGCCCTACCAAGGATGATATGACCAAGGAAGTTATTGCTAAGGCCTTAGGCCTAGAATTAGAACTTGATGAAGAAATGAAGAAAAAGCTACAGGATATGTTCGCCCGAACTGGAAGAAGGATGAGCAAGAACAACCTTAAGCAAGCATTAAGGCCTAAGGGAGCTTCCTTTATAGAAAACGATAATGGTACTGCGCCAGGGATCTTTATAAATAAGGATAATAAAAAGATTATCATGCTGCCTGGGCCACCCTATGAAATGAATAATATGTTTGAAAAGCACGTTAAAAATCTAATAGGGGATGAGACGGTTATCCTTTCTAAATCCGTCAATACCGTAGGGATTGGGGAGTCCAATCTAGAAAGTAGATTAAACGAGTTAAAGCTAGCAACCCCCAATACTACCATCGCCACCTTTGCCAAGGGAGGAACCGTTGAAATTAAGATCATCAGCAAGGGTACCGATAGGGTAAGGGTACAAGAAGAGATAGATAATATAGTGGGTAGATTAAGGGAAGAATTTAAGGACTATATCTACGGCTATGACAACATCAACATTGAAGAAGTAGTTGTCAAGATGCTCATAGAGAAGGGAAAAAAGATAGGCCTATGTGAATCCTGTACCGGTGGTTTAGTAAGCAGCATGATTACCAGAGTTCCTGGTGCTTCTATGGTTTTAGATAGGGCCATAGTAAGCTATAGCAATGATGCTAAGGTGGAAGAGTTAGGCGTAAACCCTTCTACTTTAGAAAAATATGGAGCTGTCAGCGAGGAAACAGCCTATGAAATGGCCAAAGGCCTACTGGATAGGGGGAAGGTGGATATAGTCGTATCCATAACCGGTATTGCTGGACCTGATGGTGGCTCTAAAGAAAAGCCTGTAGGCTTAGTCTATCTTTGTGTAATGACTAGGGATAACCATAGGGTCATTAAATGTAACTTCAATGGCAATAGGCAAACAATACAAACTAGGACGGCTATTAAGGCCCTGGACGAAATTAGAAAAGTTTTGATTATCAATTGACTTTATGGGTATTTTAATATATGATTAGGATGTGGAACTTATGTTCTGAGAATGAAAGGGGGGAATCCAGTAATACTGGATTATAATGGATAAGGAAAAAAGAAAAGTCTTAGATTTGACACTAAATCAAATAGAAAAGCAATTCGGTAAAGGCTCCATCATGAGGCTTGGAGAAGCGGCCCAATTAGATATAGAAGTTATTCCAACGGGCTCCCTAGATTTAGATATTGCCCTTGGCATCGGTGGAATACCTAGGGGCAGGATTATTGAAGTTTTCGGTCCTGAATCTTCAGGTAAGACTACCCTAGCCTTGCATATGGTGGCTGAAGCACAAAAATTAGACGGAATAGCTGCCTTTATAGATGCTGAGCATGCCTTAGACCCAAGCTATGCCAAAAAGCTAGGTGTAGATATCGATAACTTGATTATTTCACAGCCTGATACTGGAGAACAGGCCCTGGAAATTACGGAAGCTTTAGTAAGAAGCGGTGCCATAGATATAGTCATAGTAGACTCAGTAGCTGCCCTAGTACCAAAGGCGGAAATTGAAGGAGAAATGGGCGACTCCCATATGGGATTACAGGCAAGACTGATGTCCCAAGCCCTAAGGAAATTAGCAGGTGCCATCAATAAATCCAACTGTACTGTAATCTTTATAAACCAATTGAGGGAAAAGATTGGAGTAATGTTTGGAAATCCTGAGACTACTACTGGTGGTAGGGCCTTGAAGTTCTATGCCAGTATAAGGCTAGATGTACGCCGTGTAGACTCCATTAAGCAGGGGGATCAAATCCTAGGAAACAGAACTAGGGTCAAGGTGGTTAAAAATAAATTAGCGCCACCATTTAAACAAGCAGAATTCGACATCATGTATGGTGAGGGTATATCTAGAGAGGGCAACATACTAGATGCTGGTGTAACGGCTGAAATCATTAAAAAAGCAGGTGCCTGGTTTAGCTACGGAGAACACAAATTCCAGGGTAGGGAAAATCTTAAGGACTTCCTCAAGGAAAACCCAGATGTCTGTAAAGAGATTGAAAACAAGATTAGGGCTAAATTCGGCCTAATACCAGAGGACCAAATAGAAGAAGAAAGTTCAGCTAAAGAAGATGAATAAGCTTAAACCTCCTTTTTAGGAGGTTTTATATTACTTATATGGAAATTATTGAAGTAAATTACATTTAAATGTATTTTATATTGTATCTTGAATCTATATATGTAGGATTATATATTTTATTTAATGTATGGACTTCTACTGATTTATAACTATTAAATAATTTACCCATGACTTATATTAATTTTAAGGGGGTGTTGTATTGCGACTCTTATTTTTTACCGATTCCCATATTAGGGGAACCTCCCCTAAGAATCGTAAGGACGACTTTGTTCATACCCTGGAGAAGAAATTAGAAGAAATAGTTGATATAATAGAAGCTAATAGAGTTGACTATGTCCTCCACGGCGGTGACCTATTCGATAGGCCTGATGTATCTATCGCCATAGTAAGCCGTTTTTCTAGGTTATTCAAGAAGATTAAAGTACCCATGTATGTAGTAAGCGGAAACCATGACGTCTATGGCCATAACCCCCAGACTATCGGCAGGACTATGATAGGCCTATTAAGTGAGCTAGATATCTTCAATCTAATTGAAAGGGATGAAAGAATAATCCTAGAAAAGGAGGGCCTTAGGGTCCAAGTAACAGGACAACCCTATATATACGATATAGATGAGCCCGTTAATCGGAAGTATTATATGGTAGAGGATGTAGAAGAGGATATTAACTATGCCATCCATATAGTCCATGGTATGCTATTAGATAGGCCCTTTATAAAGGGGGTTCCTTATACCCTGGTGGAGGATATCAGGGATACTAAGGCGGATATAACCCTTGCAGGCCACTACCATTCAGGCTTTGATAGGATAAAGATAGATGGCAAATATTTCATAAACCCAGGCAGCATAGTTAGGATCTCCAACAGCTTAAGGGAGATGGATAGAAGGCCTAAGGTTATTATTATAGACTTAGGAGAAGATATAAAGATAACTGACGTCTACCTAAAAACCGCTTTAGATGGTGATCAAGTCCTAGATAGGGAAGAAATCGAAAGGAATATCTTTAAAAGGGAAAGGATATATGAATTCAAGCAGACGGTAGATTCAGCCATGAATTTTGAGAAGATGGATATAAATGATGTATTGATAGAAGTTTCCAAATCAGAAGGATTAAGTGAAGAAGTTAAAGAAGAGGCTTTAAAAAGGATAGCCATGATCCAGATGAAGGAATTTAACGGAGGTTAAGATGAAATACTTAAAAACTGCAATACTTGAAAACTTTCAATCCCATAAGTACTCTGTAATACACTTTGATGAAGGTTTAAACGTGATCTTAGGCCCTTCCGATTCAGGGAAATCTGCCATTATCAGAGCCATTAAGTGGGCCTTATATAATGAACCGGCTGGAGATTACTTCATGAGGGAGGGGGAAAGTAAAACTAGTGTAACCCTGCTCTTTAGTGACAATACTAAGGTCAAACGCTTAAGGACCAGGTCTAAGAATCAATATATCCTCTATCTAAAGGATGGGGAGGAAATCATATTGGAAGGCTTTGGTACTTCTGTTCCTGAAGAAATCCTAGAGGCAACTGGCATAAAGAAGATAAAACTGGATAGTGATTCATCTGCCTCCATCAATCTAGGGGAACAATTAGAGGGGCCCTTCCTACTATCTGAAAAGACCAGCACTAGGGCTGGAGCCATAGGAAGGCTAATAGGGGTAAATATTATCGATGATGCCTTAAAGGATACCCTGAAGGATATTAGAAATCTAAATAACAGAAGGAAGATGATGGAAGAAAGAATTTCAAAAATCCAGGATGAACTAAAGGAATATGATTATCTAGACCAATTAGAAAAGAGCTTAGAGGCAGTTGAAAATCTAAGAAGGATCATAGCAGCTAAGACTAAAAAGAAGGAAATACTTAACCAATGCCTAATTAAATATGAAAGCTTAAAAGGGGAAATATCACAACTTAATCAAACCTTAGACAGGCTTAAATCATTAGAAGATATTGACCCCATAATAGAAACAATAGATAAGAACATCAACAGCTATAAATATCTAAGGTTGAAAAATACCCAGTATAAAAACTCTAGGGAGGAAATTAAGAAGACTGACTTTATCCTAGATAAGTTAACTGGCTTAGAAGAAATAGACCAAATTTTAAAGGATTTCAGTGAGCTAAATAATCGCTTTAAAATCCTTTATAATATTAAAGAAAGCCTAACCCTTGTTCAGGAGGAAAAAAGTAAAACAGAAGGGATATACCATAGATTAAGGGTATTGCCAGAGATTGAGAAGGCCTTGACTTCCGCTAAAGATAAGCCACAGCTTATAAAGAGGCTTATTAAGCTTAAGGAGGAATATGCCCTTAACCAAAAGAATTTAAGGGTGGGAAATGAATTTATTAGGCACTTCGATGGCTTAGGAGATGCAGAAGAAAGGATCAATCAAGTAGCCAAACTAAAGGATAGGTTAAGGAGCTTGATGGAGCTTTCTAAAAGGATGAAAGCTACAAACTTAAGTCTTGATAAGGAGACTAAGGAGTTAGAAAGGATAGAAGGGACAATTAAAAGCCAATTAAATGAATATAGGGAGATACTATCTAAGATAGAGGTCTGTCCATTCTGTTTAAGCCATATCGACGAAGATAAGAGGAATCATATAATTAGCCACTATATTTAGGAGGGATAGTATGGATTATGAAAAGCAATTAAATAACCTTAAGGAAAATTTAGATAAGGCTAAATCATTAAAATACAGGGCGGAGGCTAGGTTGGAGCAGCTAAAACGCCAGGAAGAGGAATTAATCAATGAATTAAATGAATTAGGGGTTAAGCCGGAGGAGCTGGATCAGGAAATAGAAAAGCTAACTAAGGAAATAGACAGCCTATTAAAGGAAGCCCATAGTTTACTACCTATGGATTTATTGGAGAAGAAGTGATAGTATGCAGGAAATAGATATTTTAGATGAAAGGATAAGCGATTTAAAGGCCTATCTTGCTAGGGAAAGCGGAAAAAGGGATAAATTAAAGGAGCAATTGGAAGAATCTAAGGAACAACTTAATGACCTGTTGGAAAATATAGAGCTTTTGGAGAAGGTAGCCATATTATTCCAAAAGACCTCTGAGTTTGCCAGGGAACAGGCCAAAGTTCAAATAGAAACCTTAGTGACTAAATGCCTGCAATTTATATTTGAATCCGATATGGAGTTCCAAATAGAAATAGAAGAGTTACGCAGTAAGGCTAATGCTGAGTTTTATGTGGTTACTGAAAATGATGGTGTCATAATTAAAACCAAACCTGAGTTATCTAGGGGTGGGGGGGTTGTAGATATAGTATCTTTAGCCCTTAGGATTGCCTTTTTACAGATTCATAAGCCTAGAATCCAGGGACCCCTTATACTAGATGAACCTGCTAAGCATGTTAGTGAAGATTACATATATAATGTGGCTGATTTCCTAAAACAGACATCAGAAATGTTCAATCGGCAAATAATTATGGTAACACATAATCAACACCTATCTGCCATTAGTAATAACTGCTATAGGGTTGAACACGATGGTTCACAAAGTACCATAACGAAGGTAGAATCCTAATTAGCATCTTGACATAATCCTGCTTTAATAATAAAATAAAGGTGTGTAGCCATACTTACAAGTAATTTCCTTTTATGTATGACGCTACAGCCCAAGTTAAACTTCAATTTTTAGAAGATTTAGCTAATATATACTATTGCTTTGAAATTGAAGCGCAGTGTGGAACTTGATAATTTAATAAACGGAGGTGTTTAACATTAATGAAGCTTTATTCGTAATTCTTGGAGCAATTATTGGAATATTCGTCGGATATTATATAAGGAAAAATATAGGCGAAGGAAAAATAAATAATGCTGAAGAATTAGCAAAACAAATAGTAGAAGAAGCAAAAAGAGAAGGTGAATCTCAGAAAAAGGAATTATTACTTGAAGCCAAAGAAGAGATTCACAGATTAAGGACTGAGGCCGATAGAGAAAATAGAGAAAGACGCAATGAAATTCAAAGATTAGAGCGTCGTGTTCAAAATAAAGAAGAAGCTGTCGACCGTAAGATGGAAGCAATTGAAAGAAAAGAAGAATTGCTTATAAAGAAGGGGAAAGAATTAGAAGAAAAAGAAGTTGCCATAAATGATCTTTATGAGCAACAACTTAAGGAATTGGAAAAACTATCAGGTTTAACTTCTGAAGAGGCAAAAGAAATCCTATTAGAAGGAGTTAAACGTGAAATTGCCCATGAAACAGCTGTTATGATTAAAGAAATGGAAAATGAGGCTAAGATGGAAGCCGAAAAGAGAGCTAAAGAAATAATCACAACTGCAATTCAAAGGTATGCAGCTGATCATGTGG
>JAAYLY010000123.1 GCA_012521625.1 Tissierellia bacterium
AAAATATACATATCCCCTTAAATCGGGCGCATAGATACTTCCTTTAAATTCAGCATAAGCCCTGTTGTTTATCCTCCTCATAAAAAATCACCTCTTTACATATTATGAAAGAGGGAGGCAGATGGCACCAAATAAGGCACTTTCTATATTAAAAATGCCTATAGATTGACAAATATTAAATTAATAACCGTCCCCATTTTTACACACACTGTTTAGCTTAATATGATATAATTATGATTAGGAACGTTTTCAAGGGGGAGAGCTATGAAATTAGAGCTGTTCGATTTTATCGACGAAACATTGGAACTACTGGAGAAAAAGCAAGATAAGATAAATAAGGCTGCTTTGGAATTGGAAAAGTTTTTTAATGACAGCTTCTTTGTAAAGGATCACTTTTTAAACGTTAGTTATAGGATAAAATCTCCTGAAAGTTTGAAAGAAAAGATCTTACGCTATAACTTCTATATAAAGTATAAGACGCCGGAAAATGTCTTTAAAAACCTATCGGACCTAATAGGCTTTAGGATCGAGTGCAGGTTCGTGGAAGATGAGCGGAAGATCTATAAGGATATATTGGAACTATTTAATATAGAAGAGGAGGATGGATTTTATTCCAACCCCATAAATCCTGCCATCTGGCTAAAGTTAGATGATAAACAACCTCAAAAGCAGAGAAATGGCTTTGAAATATATAAGATAGATGGAAAATATAAGAAGAATGGCTGCGAGCTAAACTTTGAGCTCCAGATTAAGTCCTTAGTAAACCTATTCTGGGGTGAAATCGACCATAAGGTCCTATATAAGAACTTCAACTACATGCTGACTGAAGACTTCTTTAGGGACATCATGTCCTCCATCAAGGACAACTTAACCATGATCGACAGGCAATTGATGCTTCTATACAACCATCTTACTGATATGGATACTAGCGATGCCCTTAAGAAGGAAAATCAGCTAAAGGCCTTGGTTTCAAAGATTACCCACGATATCTATATAACAAAGGTCCGCCAGCAGTTAGGCTTTGTTATTGACTTTAAGAAGACCATAGACGTTATAGTCAACTTCCTCTTTATGAAGGGTAACCATAATGGGGATTCTAAGCTAAGCAAGAACTTTTTAAGGATTTTAAACCGCCTAGATGATATTAGTCAAAATGAGATTAACTTCAACCAATATATAGATTTTGAAAGGGATATCTTCTTCAACGATTGCTTTACTAGGAAGATTGGGTCTAAGATCCTAGACGTAATCAACAAGGATTTCAGGTGGAACCTCCTATTTAAGATTATCTTCCAAATAGAAGAGGGGAGTAAGGCTGACAACTTCGAGAGCTTTATCATCTACTTAAGGTTCCTCTACCATGAAGGTATCATGAAGGCCCTTAGGGATAAGGATATGACAAAGGAAGAAAAGGAAGAGATTACCCAATACCTATTGGATGTAATAGCCAACAGCTTCAATAGGGATATAAGCATAGACTTTATAAATGAGTGCAGCATAAATCGCCTAATCTGCCTCATTAGAAATCTCTTGAAGAATATAGATAGTTTCCAAAAGTGGGAGGAAGAAAAAGAGGAAATTGCCTCAAAGGTATATAATAGCAAATTT
>JAAYLY010000124.1 GCA_012521625.1 Tissierellia bacterium
AGTATGAGTTTCTTCTTAGAAACTACCGATATGGATCTAGGGGATACGCCTATTGAAAATATATTTATCAATGATTTTATGCCCATGGCCAATGGTACCTACGTTAAGGTATATTTGCTAGGATATAAGTATGCCTATGATAGGGATTCTAAAATAGAAGTAAATAATGAGACCATAGCCAAGCACTTAAACATACCCCTGGAGGATGTCTTAAGGGCTTGGGATTTTTGGGAGAGTAAGGGGATTATTGAAAAAATCCCTATGGATAATGAAAAGGGACATAATTATAGGGTCAAATTTCTAAGTTTAAAGCAATTATATATTAAAAATAATATTAAATTATTTATGAAGGAAGAAAACCATCTAGTAGAGAAGATCAGCAGTAAAAATATAGCTGAAGAGCTGATAGAGGCCAATAAGGTTCCGGAAATCAATAATATGTTCAACAAGATCAACCATATTATGAGGAGGCAGACCGTTCCCACGGAAAAGCAGAAGATCTTAAGCTGGATTACGGATTATAATATGAATCCAGATGTTATAGAGTTGGCCTTTTCCTATGGGGTGGATAGGAAGGGTGTAAGGAGTATAGCCTATGTGGAAGCTATCATCAGAAATTGGTATGACCAGGGCTTAACCAATAAGGAAGCTATCATAGAATATATGAAGGAAAAGGATGAAAGATATTATATCTATCAGCGGATAATGAAATCCCTGGGTTTAGATAAAAGGCCTATAAAAGAGGCTGAAAGTAAGACCATAGATAAGTGGATAGATGAATATGGATTTGGATTAGACCTAATATTACAGGCTTGTGAAAGGGATAAAAACCCAACTCCAAGTATCAATTATGTAAATGCCATACTTAAATCCTGGTATGGGAAGGGCATAAGAAAAGTAGAAGATATAGAGCTATTGGACAAGCCTAAGGAGAGGGAAGGGGCTGTTAAAAGCCCAATTAAGAAGGCTAGGACTGTTACTAGATTCCATAATTTCCAACAAAGGACGGATAAGTATACTTCCGACCAGTTGGAGGAAATAGCCAGGAGGAAGAGGGAGGCCTATAGTCAGAGGACAAAAGGAGAAATGTAATTATGTATAAGAAGATGATCAAGGAGATTACATTAGAATATGAAAAGAAAAGGGATCGGAATGAGAAGGAAAGACAAAGAAGGGTAGAAGAAGTCTATAGGAAGATTCCAGCCATAAAGAAGATAGATGAAAAAATAAGAGAAGCAGGCCTTAAGATGTCAAAGGCCATAATACTTAATCCCGAAGACTATGAAGAAATCATAAGGGAGGCCAAGGAATTGATTGAAAGGTTGAAGATGGAGAAGGCCTATCTTATGACAGAATCCAACATACCCCTGGATTATATGGAATTAAAATATGACTGTGAAGAATGTGAGGATACTGGATATTTGAACAATGGGGAAAAATGCAATTGCCTTAAACAAAGGATGGTTTCCATGGCCTATAAGATGTCTAATATTGAGCACATCCTGGAGAAGGAAAATTTCCAAACCTTTAACATCAACCTCTTTAGTGATGAACCCTTCGAGGGAGAAGCCATGACCCCCAGGGAAAATATGATAGATATAGTGGGCATCTGCGAAGGCTTTATTAATAATTTTGACGAGAATAATGGGGAGAACCTCTTGTTCTATGGAACTACAGGCTTGGGCAAAACCTTCCTATGCAATTGTATAGCCAAGTCCTTATTGGATAAAAATAAGATAGTAGTCTATCAAACCGCCTTTACCATCTTAGAGATATTGGAAAATAGGAGATTCGGTAGGGGCGATAAGGAATTAAGCGATTATCAGTATGAACTCTTATTTGAAGCTGACCTATTAATAATAGATGACCTAGGAACTGAGGTAGCCAATACCTTTACCAATGCTGAAATCTTTAATATTGTAAATACTAGGCTTTTGAAGGGGAAAAAGACCATCATATCTACAAATTTGACACCAAAGGAGATATCTGAGATCTATACGGATAGGATATTTTCAAGGATATTTGAAAAGTTCAACCCCTTAAAATTCTATGGTAATGATTTAAGATGGGAGATCGGAGGAAATGTCTAATAGAAGAGCTGGTGGAATAAGAAATTATCTTGTTAATGTCTTCAATGGAATGGCCCAGGGTTTGTTTGCATCATTGTTAATAGGACTTATCATAAGGCAAATAGGTAATTTAACTGAAAATGACCTACTCATAAGCTTTGGAAATATGGCCCAATGCCTAATGGGACCTGCCATAGGGGCAGGGGTTGCCTACAGCGTTGGCGCCCCTCCCTTAGGTATTTTCTCATCAATTATAGTAGGGGCCATAGGGGCTGGCAGCATCTCCTTCCAGGAAGGGGCTGCTGTAATAAGTGTAGGGGAGCCGGTGGGAGCCTTTGTGGCCTCCCTGGCAGCAGCAGAAATCTCTAAGCTTATCCAGGGTAAGACCAGTGTAGATATAGTCCTGGTACCTATAACCACCATAGTATTAGGTGGTCTTGTGGGAAATTATGTAGCACCCTATATTGCTAACTTTATGAATTATGTAGGTAGCTTTATAAACATGGCAACGGAACTCCATCCAATTCCAATGGGTATTATTGTTTCTGTAACCATGGGTATCATACTTACCCTCCCCATAAGTTCAGCTGCCCTGGCCATATCATTGAATTTATCAGGCTTAGCCGCTGGAGCCAGCGTAGTAGGCTGCTGTGCCAATATGATAGGCTTTGCCGTAGCATCCTATAAGGACAATGGGCCAGGTGGCTTCATAGCACAGGCCATTGGAACCTCTATGCTTCAGATGCCCAACATCATTAAAAGGCCTATAATCTGGCTGCCGGCCATAGTAGCATCGGCTATCCTAGGGCCTATATCCACCACTATCCTGAAGATGGAGAACAACGCCATTGGTGCAGGTATGGGGACCAGTGGCCTGGTGGGGCAGTTTGCTGCCATAGAGGTAATGGGGAGCTCGCCTGTGGTTTTACTTATGATTCTTTTGATGCATTTTATCCTTCCAGGACTTATATCATATATAGTAGGCCAATGGATGAGGAGGAGAGGTCTAATTAAACCAGGGGATATGAGAATATAAAGGGGGAAGGGCAGTGGAAAAGAGATATGTAATGGCCCTGGATCAGGGCACTACCAGCTCCAGGGCAATTCTATTTGACCAGGAAGGTAAGATCATTAGGATTGCCCAGAAGGAGATTAGCCAATATTACCCTCAAATAGGTTGGGTGGAGCATGATCCTATGGAGATCTGGGGAACCCAGTCGGGGGTAGCTAGGGAAGTTTTAGAATCGGCAGGTATTAGGCCAGATGAAGTAGCTGCCATAGGTATAACCAACCAGAGGGAGACTACCATCATTTGGGATAGGAGTACGGGTAAGCCCATATATAATGCAATAGTTTGGCAGTGTAGGAGGACCGCAAACCTTTGCCAGGAATTGAAGGAAAGGGGCTTGGAAGAATATATTAGGGAAAATACAGGCCTGGTAATAGATGCTTACTTCTCAGCAACTAAGATTAAGTGGATCTTAGATAATGTGGAGGGTGCCAGGGAGAAGGCTGAAAAGGGTGATTTATTATTTGGCACCGTTGATAGTTGGTTAATCTGGAACTTAACGAGAGGAAAAGTACATATTACCGATTATTCCAACGCCTCAAGGACTATGATCTATAATATTAAGGAATTAAAATGGGATGAAAGGCTCCTTGAAGAGCTAGGTATCCCTTCCTCCATGCTGCCGGAGGTTAGGCCTTCCAGCCAGGTTTATGGAGTGACGGATACCCATACCTTCGGTGGAGCCCAAATCCCCATAGCTGGAATAGCTGGGGATCAGCAAGCAGCCCTATTTGGTCAGGCCTGCTTCCAGCCGGGAATGGCCAAGAACACCTATGGTACTGGCTGCTTTATGCTTATGAATACGGGGGAGGAAATCATAAGCTCTAAAAAGGGCCTTGTTACCACCATAGCTTGGGGAGTAGGTGGGAAGGTGGAATATGCCCTGGAGGGCAGCATCTTCGTAGCAGGAGCTGTAGTACAGTGGCTGAGGGATGAGTTGAAGTTAATAAGGGATGCAGCGGAAAGTGAATACTATGCTACAAAGGTTGAGGACAGCAATGGAGTGTATTTAGTGCCTGCCTTTGTAGGCCTAGGGGCTCCCTACTGGGATCCTTACGCCAGTGGCACCATCGTCGGCTTAACTAGAGGGGCCAATAAGAACCACCTTATAAGGGCAGCCTTGGAATCCATTGCCTACCAGACTAGGGATGTTATTAAGGCCATGGAAGAGGATTCGGGCATCCCCCTACAAGGTCTAAAAGTAGATGGAGGGGCAGTGGCCAATGACTTCCTAATGCAATTCCAGGCAGATATCCTAGATGTCCCTGTCTATAGGCCGGAGGTAATTGAAACAACGGCCCTAGGGGCGGCATACTTGGCTGGATTGGCAGTGGGCTTTTGGTCAGATAAGGATGAGATCAGCAAGGGCTGGAGCATTGATAGGATCTTTAAACCAGAGATGGATGAAGATAGGAGGGAGGGCCTATACTCTGGCTGGAGGAAGGCAGTAGAAAGGTCCTTAAAATGGGTGGAAGATAAGTAAAGATGCCAAAAACTACTAGAAAGGCCTTGACTAACTCTTATCATGTGATATAATTAATAAAAAATTTAATAAATTAGATTGAAAATTGAATACCTAAGCTGAGAAGGGAAGTAGTAGGTAAGGAAGCTTTTCAGAGAGCCAATGGCTGGTGGGAATTGGCAAGTGGAATTATCGAATCCGTCCTGGAGCTTGTAACTTTTTGAGTGAACTGAAAAGTTAAATAGGGTGGCAACGCGGGTAACTCTCGTCCCTAAGTCTTAGGGGTGGGAGTTTATTTATTTTAAATCTATTTACTTAGTAGATTTATAACAAACTATAAAATATAAGAAAAATTTGGAGGGATACTATGTTAGATATTAGGAGGATTAGGGAGAATCCAGAAGAAGTAAAGGAACTACTTTCTAGGAGAAATGGGGATTATCCAATCGATAAAATACTAGAATTAGATGAAAAGAAAAGAAAGCTACTTATGGAAGTAGAAGAGATGAAGGCTAAGCAAAATGCAGCTTCTAAGGAAATCCCTAAATTAAAGAAGGAAGGAAAGGATACTACCGAAATCTTAAAGGAGATGAAGGAGTTATCTAATAAGGTCTCCCAACTAGATGGAGAGGTTAAGGAATTAGATAAGGAAATTAGAAACCTACTATTACAAATTCCAAATACCCCTAATAAGGATGTAGTAATCGGTAAGAGCGATGAAGATAATAAGGAGATAAGAAGATTTGGCCAACCAAGGGAATTCGGCTTCGAGCCCAAAGCCCACTGGGATTTAGGACCTGAATTAGGGATACTAGATTTTGAAAGGGCTGCCAAAATTACAGGTGCTAGATTTACCATGTTTAAGGGCCTAGGGGCAAAATTGGAAAGGGCTATCATCAGATTCATGCTTGACCTGCATACTGAAGAACATGGATATACGGAAATATTGACACCCTTTATGGTAAATAGGGATAGTATGATAGGTACAGGCCAGTTGCCAAAGTTTGAAGAAGACATGTTCCACCTACCATCAAAGGACTATTTCCTAATACCAACGGCAGAAGTACCAATAACCAACATCCATAGGGATGAAATTCTAGCTGAAAAGGACCTACCACTTTATTATACAGGCTATACTCCATGTTTCAGGCAGGAAGCTGGATCAGCTGGTAGGGATACAAGGGGACTAATTAGGAACCACCAATTCGATAAGGTAGAATTAGTTAAATTATCTAGGCCAGAAGATTCCTATGATGAGTTGGAGAAATTAACTAGGAACGCTGAAGAGGTATTAAAGAGGTTAAACTTACCCTACAGGGTAGTGGAATTATGTACAGGAGACTTAGGTTTTTCAGCAGCAAAGACCTACGACTTGGAGGTATGGATGCCAAGCTATAATAGGTATGTAGAAATTTCAAGTTGCAGTAACTTTGAAGACTTCCAAGCTAGGAGAGCAAATCTAAGATATAGAAGGGAAGACAATGGTAAGCTAGAGTATGTCCATACCCTAAATGG
>JAAYLY010000125.1 GCA_012521625.1 Tissierellia bacterium
CAGGAAAATCCTGATCCAAATTTTACTACAGTAGGCTATCCAAATCCTGAAGACCCTAAGGCCTTTGACTATGCCATTAGGCTGGGTAAGGAAGAAGAGGCTGATCTTTTAGTGGCAACGGATCCAGACTGCGACAGGGTAGCTATGATGGTAAGGGATGAGGATGGTGAATTTGTCTTCATAAATGGTAACCAAACTGGAGCCTTGCTGGTAAACTATATCCTATCATCCAGGCATAAAAATGGCAGCCTACCTGCTAATGGGGCTATAGTAAAGAGTATAGTAACAGGCGATTTGGGCAAGGCCATAGCCAGTAAATATGGGGTGGAAACAGCCGAAACCCTAACAGGCTTTAAGAATATATGTGCCAAGCCTAGCGAATGGGACAGGACTAAGGAGTATAGCTTTATCTTTGGTTATGAAGAAAGTATAGGCTATACTTATGGAACCCATGTGAGGGATAAGGATGGGGTCGTAAGCAGCATGTTAATAGTGGAAATGGCAGCTTACTATAAAAAGCTTGGTAAAAGCTTAATTCAAGTATTAAATGAACTTTATGATGAATATGGATATTATAAGGAAAAGTTAATCTCTATAGTCCTAGAAGGCCTAGAGGGCAGTAAGAGGATAGGAAGGATGATGGAGTATTTTAGAAATAATCCAATCCAAGCTATCGGAAATATGAATTTAGTAAGGACCATTGACTACTTACATGATGAAACGGGTATTGCTAAGAGTAACGTGTTAAAATACTATCTTGATGACGGGTCCTGGTATGCCATTAGGCCATCAGGTACGGAACCTAAGATAAAGTTATACATCTATTCTAAGGATAAGGATGAGGAAAGGGCCCAGGAGAAGGTAGATTTAATAGAGGAAGTAGTTACAGGAAAGATGTATAGTGTAGAATAGTATAAGGTAACCCACACTGACCTAAGAGGGTATGGTCTGGGTTGTGCTTTATTTATTTAAATTGTTTAAAAAATATTCTTATGATAAACTTTTTATTAATTAGTTGTTTTAAAAAGGGGGGTATTGGCTATATTTGAAATATTAGAAAAGAAATTACTAGCACCTAATATATATTCCATGGATATATTGGCACCTAGGGTTGCTAAAGCTGCCTTGCCAGGCCAATTTATCATATTAAGAGTGGATGAAAGGGGTGAAAGGATTCCCCTAACTATCTGTGATACCAAGAGGGAGGAAGGTAGGGTAACCATAGTAGTTCAAGCTGTTGGAGCCTCTACAAAACAATTGGTATCTAAGGAGGTTGGAGACTACATAAGGGATTTTGTCGGCCCATTGGGTAAGCCATCTGCATTTGTAAATGAAGATATAGGGGAGTTGAGGAAGAAGAAAATCCTATTTGCAGGCGGTGGTGTAGGAACCGCCCCTATTTTTCCCCAAGCCAAATGGATGTGGGAAAGGGGTATTGATTTCCATATAGCCCTTGGGGCTAGGACTAGGGACTTGATTATTTTAGAAGAGGAATTTTCTAAGCTTACAGATAATCTATATTTTGCCACTGATGATGGCAGTTATGGCTTTCATGGTTTTGTAAATGCTGCTATTGAAGACCTGGTCCTAAATGAAGGGAAGGAATATGACCTTTGTATAATCATAGGCCCAATGGTGATGATGAAGTTTACTGCTATGACTACTAAGAAATTGGGCATCCCTAGCATAGTCTCCTTAAATCCAATAATGGTAGATGGTACGGGCATGTGCGGAGCCTGCCGGGTAACTGTAGGAGGAGAAACAAAATTTGCCTGTGTAGATGGGCCTGAGTTCGACGCCCATCTGGTGGATTTCGATGAAGCCATAAGGAGGCAGAATCAGTATAGGGAAGTGGAAATAGAAAGGGATCATGAATACTGCCAACTAGTAGGAGGGCTTATCAATGGATAGGTACACCAGAACACCCATTAGTTATCAGGATCCCCAGGATAGGATACATAATTTTGAGGAAGTATGTCTGGGCTATACTGAAGAAGAGGCCATTGAGGAAGCCAATAGGTGCCTTAAGTGTAAAAGGCCCAGCTGTGTCCCCTTATGTCCCGTCAATATAGATATTCCAGCCTTTATTGCTGAGATAGCAAAGGGAGACTTTGGGGAAGCCGCCAGGATTCTTGCTAAATATACAGCCTTACCGGCAGTCTGTGGTAGGGTATGCCCCCAGGAGGAGCAGTGTGAAAAGACCTGTATCCTAGGCGAAAAGGGAGAGGCCATAGCCATAGGGAAGCTGGAGAGGTTTGCAGCCGATTGGGCCATTGAAAAAGGTCTTAAATTTGGTAGGACCGAGGAGAAAAAAGGCCATAGGGTGGCCGTAGTAGGATCAGGGCCTGCAGGCATAAGCTGTGCCAAGGAATTGGTTAGCCTAGGCTATGAAGTAAAGATCTTTGAAGCCCTCCATGAGCCAGGGGGAGTACTTATATATGGTATCCCTGAGTTTAGGCTGCCTAAGGAAAGGATAGTAAGGGTAGAGATAGAGAGATTAAAGGAGTTAGGTGTTGAAATTGAAACCAATGTGGTAGTGGGTCGGACCGTAACTATAGATGAAATCTTCCAAGAGGGATATGAGGCCATATTTATCGGCTCAGGTGCAGGCCTACCAGTCTTTATGAACATTCCAGGAGAGAACCTAAATGGGGTATTCTCTGCCAATGAATTCCTGACCAGGTGTAATTTGATGATGGCCTACAGGAAGGATGCAGAAACACCTATAAGGGTAGGAAAGAAGGTTTCTGTAATCGGCGGTGGAAATGTGGCCATGGATGCAGCCCGTACAGCCAGAAGGCTGGGAGCAGAAGTCCATCTTATCTATAGGAGGACGGAGAAAGAGCTTCCTGCCAGGCTGGAAGAAGTGGAAAATGCCAAGGAGGAAGGAATAATCTTTAACTTTTTAACTAACCCTCTTGAAATCCTTGGAGATGAAGAGGGTTGGGTTAGAGGGATGAAGTGTATCAGGATGGAATTAGGGGAGGCCGATGAATCAGGGAGAAGAAGGCCTATCCCCATAGAGGGGTCTGAATTTGTCTTTGAGACAGATACGGTTATAATGGCCTTAGGGACCAATCCCAACCCCTTGCTTCCCATGACTACAGCTGGCTTACAAGCCGATGATAAAAATAGAATCAAGGTCTTAGAAGGCTGTATAACTAGCAGGGAAGGGGTCTTTGCCGGTGGTGATAATGTAACTGGCTCTGCTACAGTAATCCTAGCCATGGGTGCTGGAAAGAAGGCTGCTAAGGCCATAGATGAATATATAAGTAAAAAGCTAAGTAATAAAGCCTAAGGAAGGGGGGCTGGCGATACTAAGACTCCCATGAAGATAAATATAACTTCCAACCTACTTAACGTATTTGGTAATGCAGTTTTAATCTATGGGCTATTTGGAGCACCTGAGTTAGGGGCTACTGGAGCAGCTTTAGGAAAGATAGTACCATTTATATAAACCTTAAAAGTAAATTTAGCTTCAACAAGGATATAATCTATAAGCTAGTAAAAATAGGTGTTCCAGCCTCCCTAGAGCAAATTGCCATGAGGGTAGGAATCCTCTTATTTTCAAAGCTGATTGCCACCTTCATCGGTATATTATTGATAAGGGTTATACTAGCCTACTATTTTGTCAGGTCCTTAGGTTTAGGTCTATTTGGAGCATGGCTGGTTATCTTTATCGACCAATTCTTTAGATGGATTATGATTAGTATTAGGTTTAGGACGGACAAGTGGAAACATATTACCATCAGATAAACAGCTTTTTAGCTGTTTTTCTTTATTATATAAATGGTATAATAGAGTATATGTTAGATTTTGGTATTCTCCAGGGTAAGGGTGGGATATGATGATATTGATAACATGTTTAGATCCTATATTGGAAGGTATTTTCTATGTGGATGAGCTAGTTGCAGGGGCTGACAGTAAAGTTATAGACAGGGATTATAATATAGGTTCTAAGGGAATTATAGCTGGCCGAATCCTTAAGAATTTAAACGCTCCCATATATTTAACTGGCTATCTAGGAGGGCTTAAGGGCCAACTTATGGCCAATATATTAAAGACTTTAAATATAGATAATGATTTTGTATTTATAAAGGATGAAAGTAAGTCTAGGATTATAATAAGGCAGGATAAGAGGACCTATAAAATTACTGAAGAAAGTCCAAGGATCACTAGGGAGGAGATAAATGCCTTTTACAAGCTATATAATAAGTTCCTTGACAGCTTTGGTATCATATGC
>JAAYLY010000126.1 GCA_012521625.1 Tissierellia bacterium
AATACTTTTCTATATCCCTTGTCTAAGTATCATATTAAGTTTATTTAAGGCTATTTAATTAGAATAAAAAATAATCTATAGGTTTAAGCTAAGGATAGCTTCCTAATTTTGTCAAACATTTAACAACAATTAAATCTAGGGATAGGCTTTTATATAATATCCCTGCGCCTCCTAGTATTACCACTAGTACTATCAGTCGTATTATCAGCAAGCTTACCACAAAAATATAAGAAAAAAGAAAAGCCTTTCAACTTTTATATATATAGAAAGGGATAAGTTGCAAATAAATATAATAAGCAATAAATCGACAAAATGAAAGGCTACAAAATGAGGAAGAATAGAATTACTTTATTTATATTAACTATTATAGCAATTGGGCTACCTTCACAGAAGGGGTAACTTTACAGGAGGGTAAGGAAATTGTTGAAAATATAATGACGGGTAAGTATAGCCAGGAGACGGTTTTAACGGAAAATGGCTTAATAGAAAGCTTTGGCATGAGTAGGTCTCCCGTTAGGGAAGCTTTGATAAGATTGTGCAATGATGATATATTATACAGCATTCCCAGATATGGCTATAAATTAAAGATTTGTGACCCAAAATACTTAAAGGAGATAGTCCGATTTAGGGCTGTAATAGAACCGGCATATTTGGATAAATATTTTGAGAGGATCACGGCAGATTGTATAAGGCGTATAAGGGAAAGGACCACCTTAGTAGCTGATGAAAAGTTTGAAACCCCTTCTGATTACTGGCAAAAAACTAGCAAGTTCCACATAGAGTTAGCATATTCCTACAGGTATCAATATTTTTATGATAGGAAGCTTGTAAATAACCATGAAAAGATTTTAAGGGCTATTGAGGCAGGAAATAAGGAGGAAGCTATAGCTTATTTGATTGAGGATATAAGCTCATTCTAGATTGTTTTTTTAATTTATCATAATAAGGGTAAAGAGCCTGCATCAGCAGGCCCTTTAGCTTAATAACCGTACATATTTGCCTCATCTTTAGTTCGTTGATAGGTTCCATGTGGATGCTCAGGGGGAGCATAGATGGAGTATAGCTTAAGGGGGACACAACCAGTATTTATTAGATTATGCCATTTTCCTGCAGGTATAAAGATTACATAATCCTCATAGACCCTCTCCCTATAATAGAGCTGGTCTCTGGAATCTCCCATCAAGACTAAACCTTGACCTTTTTCTATCCTGATGAATTGGTCGTGATCTGTATGAATCTCCAGCCCAATATCATCCCCTGGATCAATGCTCATGACCGTAAGTTGAAGGTAATTGCCGGTCCACAAGGCAACTCGGTAGTTGTAGTTCTGCTCCGTAGCATTTTTAATATTGACCACATAGGGATTTGGGCCATGGTCCCTTAGGGGGATACAGTCCTCCCAATAGTCAGGCCTTGAATCTGGCCTGTTCCAGCAATCATCCTTATATCTATCATCCCTATATCTATCGCCATTATACATAGTATCATCTCCTCATGGTCTTTTTAATTATTATATGCCCATGGGAAGTAGGAAGTGATAATATAAAGACAAACTATATGGTAGAACCCCTAGTTTTTTTCCTCATGTCATAGCCTAATTCATAGTATAGGTTGTTATTAAATTCAAAGGTCTTGATTACCTCCATACCTAGTTTTTCAGTATGGGCCTTGAAGGACCTCCTATTAACCGTATTTATAAAGGTAATCATAATGGGATAGCTGTCAGCCATCTGCCTTCTAGAGAATTCAAAGAGGTTTGGAAGAACCTCCGTACCCCTATAGGGCTTATCTATACAGATAGGGCCGTACTGGTAGGAGTTCTCAGTACTTAAGATTTGACCCAGAAATTCCGTATTAGGCAAGTCTTCAATCATATGCTGGAAGAGGGGCCATTCAGACCAGTAATCCCAGGAGGCAGCCATAGCATAGGCAATGACCCTATCCCCATCACAGGCTATGGCTAGGCCATTTTCCTCCTCTATTAACCTCTTAAACTGTTCTTCGGTAAATAAGGTGGTAACAAAACCGTCCTTCTTATCCTCTTCACTTATGGTGGATACATGGTACTTCTCTTGTAACTGGCTTATGGCTGGTATGTCTTCTAAAGTAGCATTTCTATAGTTCAAACTATCACCCCTAATATCTTTTAATACTATTTTATATGAGTGGGCAGGAGAAGTCTATGAAAATGCCTTTGTAAAAACGAAAGATATGGAAGATTATGTAATTTTATTTAGGAAATTTCAAAAACAGCTATAAATATGATATGTTAATCAGTAGCTTAAATAATGTTAAAAGTTGCTTAAGGTTAAAAATCCTTTTAAATTTGCTAACTACTGCTATAAATAATGATAAAAGGTTCTATAATAAATGTTGGGGTGGAAAATAATTTACCCTAACATTTATTTTTTCTAAAAATAAAATGCACTCGTGAAATAAACCTGCTAAAATGTTAATTGGCTAAAAAAAACATACAAAGG
>JAAYLY010000127.1 GCA_012521625.1 Tissierellia bacterium
AATTTGATAATAGGCGTAAAAAAACCTCCCTTAAGGAGGTTTTTTAATTAATATAGGTATGTTTCTATTTCATACTTCTCTAACATCTCTGAATACCACTTAACATAAGCATCATAGGACTTAGTTTGGAATAATTGCCTTCTTACCTGATTCTTAACTTCATCATAGTCAGCTTCCTTAGCCTCTTTCCTATCTTCTACCTTGATTATATGGAAACCATATTCAGTTTCAACAGGGTCACTTATTTCACCAATTTCAAGGCTAAAGGCTGCATCTGAGAATTCCTTAACCATCTTATTCCTATCAAAGTATCCTAAATCTCCACCCTTGTCGCTATTACTCTTGTCTAGGGAATATTCCTTGGCAAGTTCAGCAAAGTCTTCACCTTGATCTAGCTTTTCCTTAATTTCCAGAGCTTCTTCCTCAGTTTCCACTAATATGTGGCTGGCCTTAACCTGCTCTTTTTGATCAAAGGTGGACTTATTTTCTTCAAAGTATTCCTTCATCTCTTCTTCAGTTATTTCAACATATGAATCTAAAAGCCTTTCTATTTGTAGATTGGTTTTTATATTGTTCTTAACATCATCTAGGGTTAAACCATAGTTTGCCAACTCTTGATTTAAGGCCTCATCGCTGCCGTAGAATTCCCTCATCTCATCTAGGTCCTCTTCAATCTCTTCCTCTGTTATTTCTATATTTAGCTCTTTAACTTCAGCCTGCATAATCTTATCGGCTATTAGGTTATCTAAGACCTGTGATCCATTTTGCCTTACTAATTCTTCATAGAACTCTGACTTGGTAATAGTCATATCTCCTACCTTAGCAACTATTTCATCCTCTGAATTGCTACAGCTTACAAGGGATATTCCTATAATCAATACTAAGATTAATAATCCAAATTTTTTCCTAAAGTTCATTTACTTAGCTCCTTTCAGATAAACTCCATATTACTATAACATATTTAGCCTTGAATTAATATGAAATCTCCTTTAAAATTTTGTTACAATTTTTTCTCTCTAAAGTCAAGAGAAACTCTTTTATTTGAAGGCCACCACCATACCCAACTAACTTGCCATTCTTCCCTATTACCCGATGGCAAGGAATAAAGATGGAGATGGGATTTCTATTGTTGGCCAAACCCACAGCCCTGGCTGCCTTGGGATTGCCTATTATTTTTGCTATCTCCCCATAGGACTTGGTCTCCCCATAAGGGATATCTAAGAGGGCCTGCCAAACCCTTTGCTGAAATTCAGTCCCCTTGGCTTTAAGGGGTAGGTTAAATTCCTTTCGCCTACCTAGGAGATACTCATCCAACTGCTTTTTAGCTTCCCTTATTAGGGCAGTCTCCTTTAACTCTGCCCCCTCCACTTCCCTTTGGTCGTCAAAGTATAGGTTGGTTATATGACCTTCTTCTTCAGCCAGCAGGATCTTTCCAATTTTCGTTTCATAGATATAATAATATTTCATCTTCAGCACCCCAGAATAAATTCATTAATCAAGACTAGCTAAATAATCCATAATCCTTTTTACTGCTTCCCATAAACTACCATGGTTCATTATCTCCACATGGCTATATTTCTTATACAAAGGATACCGCCTTTCAAACAGCTTATAGAGGCGGTTTGGATCCTTCTTAAACAAGGGCCTACTTAAATCCATATCCTTCATAATCTCATCCACTGGCCTATTGATAAATAGTATAATCCTGTCTTGACTTAAATATTTCATATTGTTAGGATTTTCCACTATACCGCCGCCAGTGGCTATAATCCTAGGCTTAAGATTTACAATTTCTACTAGGGCTTCATGCTCTAAGGCTCTAAAATATTCTTCACTCATTTTAAATAGTTCCTGACTGCTCTTATTATACTTAGTCCTTATGTAGTCGTCTAGATCTATAAAATCTGCCTCTAATTCCTCTGCCAGTAATCTAGCTAGGCTAGTCTTACCGGACCCAGGCATTCCGATTAAAGCTATATTTTTATCTATTTCCATTTACCTTCCTCCATCATTAGATCTAATATTCCAATGGCTACTACAGCTTCTATGGCAGCTACGGCCCTTGGTACAATACAAGGGTCGTGTCTGCCCTTTATATTTAGCTCCGCCCCTTCCCCCTTTTCAATGTCTATGGTCCTTTGCCTTTTACCTATGGAAGGGGTAGGCTTAATGGCCGTTCTAATAATTATGGGCATACCATTGGAGATCCCTCCCACAATGCCGCCGCTATGGTTGGTAAAGGTCCTTACCTGGCCATCCTTCATATAGAACTCATCATTGGCCTGAGAACCTAACATCCGACTGATGGAAAAACCACTTCCAAATTCAACCCCCTTAACCCCGGGGATGGAAAATATTAACTTAGCCAGATGACTATCTAGGCTATCAAAGATGGGAGAACCGATACCAGCCCTTAGATTAACAACAGCCGTTTCTACCACCCCGCCAACTGAATCCCCCTCCTTCTTGACCTTAAGGATTAGCTCCTCCATCTCCTTAGCCTTAGATTGGTCTAAGACAGGTAAGGCCTCTTTATTAAGTTTATCTAGGATATCACCATCTAGGTCAATATAGTCAAAGCTTACATCCTCAATCTCTCCTATGGATTTTATATGGCTGCCGATGGATATATCTTCTTCTTTTAATATTTCCTTGGCAATAGCACCAGCAAAGACTAGGGAAGCCGTAAGCCTGCCTGAAAAATGTCCCCCTCCCCTATAATCATTATGTCCCCTATACTTAATATATCCTGTATAATCAGCATGGGACGGCCTCATTAAAGACTTTGTCCTTTCATAATCCTTAGACCTTTTATCCTGATTTCTTATTATGGCACATAGGGGGGTCCCAGTAGTCCTATGATTAAAATAGCCGCTGATGATTTCAAATTCATCCTCTTCCCTTCTAGCTGTTGATAAAGCCGTCCTAGCTGGAACCCTCCTCATCATCTCGTATCTTATATTGCCTAGATTAAGCTTTATACCTGGTGGCAGTCCATCTATATTGACCCCTATGGCCTTACCATGGGATTCTCCAAAAATTGAGACTTTTAAGTTGATACCAATTATACTAGCCATCTCATCCTCCTATTTACTACCTACCATTATACCACTCTATTGGATAATCATAAAGAATTTACTCTTATATCTTAACATGCTATAATCATCTAGAGGTGAAAATATGAGGGAATTAATAAAACGCATCAATGAATTGGCCAATAAATCCAAAACCATTGGACTAACTGCTGATGAAAAGGAAGAACAACATAGATTAAGGCAGGAATACCTTAATAATTTTAGGAGCAATTTCAAAGAAACTCTAATGAATGTTAAGGTAGTTGATAAGATGGGTAATGACGTTACCCCTGATAAGTTATTAAAAGAACAGAATAAAATAAAAAACTAGGGAGGACTTCTCTTTAAGAAGCCTCCCTTGTTTTTTCTACCATTCTACTATAGATCTATGTTTATGGTTTTTCTGCCTCATTCATATCGCTCCGTTGCTGTGTTTGGCAGTAAGCGTACAATAATCGCATGGATTTAAAAATGTTACACGACATGAGATAATATCCCTACAAAGCATTTTTAAAGTTAACAAAATGCTTTGGCAACTTTAAAACTGTAGGGTGTGTTTGGTAATATGAAAATACAATTTTTGGCCATTTAAAATACAACTGATATGTCAACACTTTTTTGGACATATTTTTACCGAACAATTTATATAAATTTCCATGAATTTGTTTGCTATTTTAAGATAATTTATTTGTTCCAGTCAAGGGTAAATAAACTCGCTATCA
>JAAYLY010000128.1 GCA_012521625.1 Tissierellia bacterium
TCCTTAATTTCAAGGGTGTCGGTCTTAACCTCTGAACGGCAACTTAGGTTTCCAAGGCGGATTTCATTGGCAGTATCCCTTATACTGACTAGGGGAGTAGATAAAGTCCTGGATATAAAGATGGATACCATAAGGCCAACTAAAATAGCTATGATTCCAGCTATAATAAAGGCAGTAGCTAGGGTATCTTTAAAGATCAAGGCCGGCTCAGTTAGATGGGCATTATCTATATAGCCAATAACTAAATTTCCAATTATATCCTCGCCAGCTAGGAGGGTATAGGCCCTCTCCACATAGTTTCCAGCTTCCATCATCCTATGATGCCCCATCATATGGCCCCCCATATGGCCTCCCATGCCCCTATTAAAGAGCTTCCTATTGTTAGAATGGCAAAGCCTGTTATTATTCAAATCCCTAATTTCCATATAGATACCTTCAGTATTAGCCAGCTTGGATAAGTCTTGATTAGATATATTACTACCCTTTTCTATAAATAGCTTATTTATCTCATTTCTAATCCTTTCAAACTTAGCATCCTGCTCCTCTAGTAAGTAGGAATCGAATCTCCTGTTGACCATTAGATTGGCCATAAGGCTAGTGATGGTGATGGAAATTATTATGGTAAAGGTAAAGCTGATGATTAACTTCTTAGATAGGGTCATCTCGTACCTCCAAACTTATAGCCCACACCGTAGACCGTCAAAATGTAGGATGGCTTTTTTGAATTATCCTCTATCTTCTGCCTGAGATTTTTAATGTAGCTATCTACTGTCCTGTCGAAGGCTTCATATTCATGACCAAAGGCAGATTGAATTAAATGTTCCCTAGAAAATACTTGACCTGGATTAGATATAAGTGTACTTAATACTTTAAACTCATTGGCGGTTAAATGAATTTCTTTTCCCTGCTTTTTTACAAGCATCTTATCCATATCTATTTCTAAATCTCCCTCATTGAATATCAACTTTTCAGCCAGGGGGCTTGAATCCCTATAGCTTCTTCTGAATAAGGCCTTAACCCTGCTTACCAAGACCCGAGGACTAAAGGGCTTGGTGACATAGTCATCGGCCCCGATGGAAAGGCCATGGATTTTATCATCATCTTCTACCCTAGCAGTAAGCATTAGGATGGGCACATGGGATTTGGCACGGATTCTAGTACAAACTTCCTGGCCAGATAGCTTAGGCAGCATTAGATCTAGAATAATCAGGTGAATCTCTTTCTGATTAAATATTTCCAGAGCTTCAACTCCATCTTCAGCTGTGTATACATTATAGCCCTCCTTTTCCAAATAGGCCTTTATAACTTCACAGATATTCCTTTCATCTTCTACGATTAATATATTAGTCATTTTTTACACCTCTGATTATATATACCTTTTGTATATGTCTTCTTAACAGCTATTATAGTCATTAATTATGAAAAGAATATGAAGGAATTCATTTCTTCATATTTTCTCCATATTTACTTTATATAATAAAGACAGAAAATACAGGAGGGGATTTAGATGAAAAAGAATATACTTATTTTATCCCTAATATTAGTTTTAGCCCTATCAGCAACTTACGTCTATGCAAAGGAAGCAAGTTATAATACTAATATTAGGACAGATGAATGGGAAGTAGCCTTTAGAGAAAGGATGGACTGGAAAAAAGAGCAAATCAAGGATGCCCTAGACGAAGGCCTAATATCTGAAGAAGAGGCAGAATACTGGATTAGTCATTTCGATTATATGGAAGAATTCCATAGGAAAAATGGCTTTATGCCAGGAGGTTGCCACAGGCCTAGAGGAATGAGGGGGCAGATGAGATAATCCCTAATATAAGAAGAACCATAATAGCTAGTATAAATTTACTCCTATTATGGTTCTTTTTTATTTAGCCTAGGAAAACTACACTACAATCAACTACACTACTGGCTTTAAACTTAAAAGCCCATTTAATGTTTTCCTTAATTAGGCTTCCTATAAATACTTACTGGCTTCCCTTATGCTTAATTTAGATAACTTATCCCTATGGGAGTCTATAAAGTCCCTAACCCATTCCTTATTGGTCTTAGAGTATTCCCTTAGGGCCCAGCCAATGGCCTTATCTACAAAGAATTCATCGGTCTGGCAGTTGGTAAGTATGGCCTTTTTAAGAAACTTTCTATCGGTCCTTTCCTTATACTTCAACTGAAAGATAATAGAAATCCGCTTAAGCCAGATGTTGTCCGAATTTATCCATTCTAAAAGGATTCCTTCTTTTAGCTCTGGATATTTCATTACTATATGGCCAACTACCTTATTTATGGCGTCTACGCTATCCCACCAGGATTTAGTAGTTATAAGCCTTTCTATTTCTTTCATATCTTCTGGGGTAAACAAATCCTTTACCCTTTCCATATAGTCTATGGCCAGATATTGAAACTCCCTTTCTGGCAGGTTAAAACACTTCCAGATAAAATCCCAGTCCACTTCCTTATCCTTCTTCTTTTTTTTCCCTTAGAAAGTCCCTAGCTAATTTAGCCCTTTCTGGTTTTTTCATCCCTAGGAAGGGAAATAGATTCTTCATATATTTGGCCATGGGGATGGCCAGTTCTTCGTTTCGGTTCCTATAAAAGATTTCAATAATATCCATCTTCCATCTCCTATTCAAATAGATCGTTTATTAGTGGTATTATGTTATAGACCGGCTCTTCATAGGGGTGGACCTTCCTTATGGCCTTGATAGCATCCTTAACATATTCAACCCTACACCTGGTCTCCACCTTATATTCATCTCCCTCTGATACTACCCCTACTTTTCCGCTATAGGGGTCACTTCCTTCCAATGGCCTCCAATAGCCCTTTACTGGGGATACGGAGATGCAGTTATCATAATCTCCGATTTTACAAGCCCCAGCCTTATTCAATTCCTCCCTTAGCTCATGTACAAATTCCTTAGGAATAAAGATTTCAAGTTTTACTTCTTTTAAGTTCTTTAATTCCATAGGCTCACCTCCCTCATCTAGAAAATGTTAGTGTAAAATAATTGTAGGAAAAAACACAAAAAAGAATAGCCCCATATGTTATGATAGAAGTGTCAAAAACAAAAATCATAATAAAGGAGGCTATTCTTATGAATACAATTATACACGAAATTATAGAAAAAATCACTAGAGATTTCAATAA
>JAAYLY010000129.1 GCA_012521625.1 Tissierellia bacterium
AATTAAAAGATAGGTCTAAGCCTATCTTTTATTTTTTCTTAATATGTTTAATCCATTAATATGATACCTAACTCCCTATAGATCCTTTCGTCTATCTTATCCGCTAAGGGTATATTCCTACTCTTTAAAAAATCAATCAAGGCCTGCTTCATGCCTTCACCATAGATTCCATCAAGGCTTGAAGTATAAAAACCAAGCCTAGATAACCTCTTTTGGACCTCTAGGACATCAGCACCCCGATCACCAGGCTTTAAGGTCCTAAATCCTTGTCCAAAGGGCCCAAAGTCACCATTAATTATAACTACAGGTGTATCAATAGCAACCCTCTCATAGAGATCTTCCACATCGGAGTTACACATCCTCACACAGCCAGCGGAAACGTTTCCACCAATGGAATAGGGTTGGTTAGTCCCATGGATACCATATATCCCCCAGGGTACGTTCAAGCCCAGCCATCTGGTGCCAAAACCCTCACCCCATTTAGCTTTTTCTATTATCTTAAAAGTGCCTAGGGGAGTTGGTGAATCTGGCTTTCCCGTAGCTATTACATATGATTTGATAACCTGCTCATTTTCCCTATCTATAAGGGATAGTTGCTTCTTATCTACTTCAATCAGTATTGTAAGTTTGGGCCTTTTATATTTTGAAGAGGTGTCTGCTAAATACCAATGTCTAAAGTTTATAAGATGGCTTAATTTGAATAATAAAATTAGAAAGATTAGACCATTTATTACTAAATGTCTTTTGGACTTGGCCTTCAAATCCACCACCCCTCTATAAATATATGCTAGAGGGTTGAATTTAAAACTAATAGGAAATAAAATTTACTAATAAAAGTTTGCTATAAATTTAATTAAATCTTAGGATTATATATTTCATAGATACCATAGATATCAATATTATTTTCTGTGAACAATCTGACAAATTTAGGTATCTGTTGTGTAGTTATGTTTAGCTCTACTCCATTGTACTTATACATTATATCCTTTAGATCTAGGAGCTTAGATTTATTTAGTAGTCTTATTAAACGATTTTCTACCTCTATCTTATCCATACCTCCTATAATAAAAAATATCCTCTTCTTAATATTGCTGTTATCCTTTGGATCCGTCTTGTTAATTAGCATGCCACTGTACATTAAATATTCCCTCCACATTTGTGCATATTACCAAAATATTTTTACCCCAATTATGTTTGTTAAAACACAAAATATTTTTAAGCCTGCCTTTAATTAAAAATTGTACAAATAGCCAAAATATGATAACCTAATGAATGAGCAAAGGGGTGGTTAAATGGAAACTCATATTAAGAGCCTAGCTAAGTGCGTATTGTTTAAGGGCCTTGATAAGGAAAAGATTAAAGATATCCTTAAATCCTCAGTCTATGCCATTAAAAGCTATGAAAAGGACGAAATAATCGCCATAGAAAATGATGATTGCCATAGCCTAGGCATAATTTTATCAGGCAATGTAGAAATTCACAAACCCTTTCCATCAGGTAAGGTGGTTACCATCAACCATTTTACAGCTGGTAATGTCTTTGGAGAGGCTTTAGTCTTTTCCGACAGACACCTTTATCCAGCTACCATTATCTCCTCAACAAAGTCAGAAATTTTGTATATAGAAAGGGAAGATATTGTCAACATGATGGCTAACAATCCTATAGTTATAAACAATTTCATGAGGGTCTTATCCAACAGGATCCTGATGCTTAATAACAGGATCACCAACCTTTCCTATGACACTTTGAGGAAAAAAATAGCCAATATCCTACTATTAGAATATAATCGGCAAAAGTCTAGAAATATAATCCTACCCTATAGTAGGAAAAAGATGGCTGAGCTGTTGAATATCCCTAGGCCATCCCTATCTAGGGAGCTGATGAAGATGAAGGAAGATGGCATCATAGATTTTTATAAAAATAAGTTTAAAATCTTAGATATAGATAAGTTAGAAGATACTCTATTATAAATTTAGGAGGAAGCATATGGATTACGATGTAATAATTATTGGAGCAGGTCCATGTGGAATCTTTACTGCCTTGGAGTTAAAGAAGCTGAAACCGGATTCTTCTATTTTAATTTTAGAAAAGGGTAATTCAATACAAAAGAGGATATGTCCTAAGCGTAAAACAGGAAACTGTATAGGCTGTAAGCCCTGTAATATAACTACTGGCTTTGCAGGGGCTGGAGCCTATTCAGATGGTAAGCTCTCCCTTTCACCTGATGTAGGTGGTAATTTACCAAAATATATAGGATACCCTAATACCCAAGATTTAATTGATTATGTGGACAAGATCTACCTGGAATTTGGCGCCGATAAGAAGGTATATGGCTTAGAAAAGGAAGACCAGATAAGGGAAATTAGGAAAAAGGCCATCTCTGGTAATTTAAAACTAGTAGAGTGCCCCATCAGGCACATGGGCACTGAAGAAGGCTATAATATCTATTCCAGGATAGAAAACCACCTAAGGCAATTAGGGGTAGAGCTTAACTTTAGAAATCCGGTTAAGGACCTATTATTGGATGAAAATAAAAAATTAGTAGGAGTCCTGGCGGATAAGGAGTATTATTCTAAGCATATAGTGGCCGCCGTAGGTAGGGAGGGCTCTGACTGGTTTAGAAGTATTTGCCTTAAGCATAATATAGAAGTAGAAACGGGAGATATAGATATAGGGGTCAGGGTTGAGACTAGGAATGAAATTATGGAGGAGTTAAACCAGGTCATGTATGAAAGTAAACTGATCTACTACTCCAAAACCTTTGATGATAAGGTCAAGACCTTCTGCGCTAATCCAGGTGGTGAGGTATCTACTGAATACTATGATGATAACTTAGCTGTAGTAAATGGCCATAGCTATAAGTCGGAAGAATTAAAGTCAGATAATACCAACTTTGCCCTATTGGTAACTAAGCACTTTACTAAGCCCTTTAATTCCCCAATAGAATATGGAATGCATATAGCCAAGCTAGGAAACATGCTTTCTGGAAACAAGGTACTGGTCCAAAGATACGGAGACTTTAAACGGGGAAGGCGGACAACGGAGGAAAGGCTACAAAGGAATAATATAGTACCTACTTTAAAAGACGCCGTACCAGGGGACTTAAGTCTAGTCCTCCCCTATAGGATACTAAAGAGCATAGATGAGATGATCATGGCCTTAGATAAGGTAACTCCTGGTATAGCCAGCGATGAAACCCTCCTATATGGGGTGGAAGTTAAATTCTACTCCAACAGGATCTTAGTAGACGATAACTTTGAAACTAACCTAAAAGGCCTTTATGTAGGAGGAGACGGTGCAGGTATTACTAGGGGGCTTATGCAGGCAAGTGTAAACGGGGTAATCATCGGTAGAATATTAGCAGAAAGATTAAAATAAGATAAAAATAAAAAACCCAAGATTCATTTGTAAATGCAATCTTGGGTTTTTATTAATAGTATATTAATAGTATTTGATAATCTTTAATTAAAAGTCAAGTCCAAAATAGTGTGTAAATTACCTCGGTTACAATATAGTACCTTAATAAGTCAATAATCATAAGCGTTTATGCCGCGAAAGCTGTTGACAATGAGTACATGGCATGTTAGGCTAGC
>JAAYLY010000015.1 GCA_012521625.1 Tissierellia bacterium
ACATACTTAATTTAATGATGCCATGGGATGAATTAGTTCAGAAAACATGTAAAGTAGATTAAATTTACAGGGATGTCATATACGACATCCCTATTTAAAACCCTGCATCTATTATTATACGCTTACGATAGACTCTCTTCTATTAAGTTGTTTAAGCAAATAGCTTGAATTATAATAGTATTTATATAATATGGCTATGTGATTTATAATATTAGCCTGTTTAATAAAATGAATGAGTATATTATGATTGAGGGATTTGACTAAAGGTGAAGGTGATTATCTATGGAGGAAAATTTTGAACTTAAAAATCTAAGAAGTACTATGAAATTTCTCGAGAGTATTTCAGAAAAACTACCTGAGAAGGATTACAATATAAAGACTATCCCAAGCATATTTAATAGGACTTATGATGAAAATTTTATAAGCGATTATTTAGCCTACATATTGAATCCGCTACATAACGGCATAGGTCTAGAACCGATCTTTAGATTGGTAGAAGGCTATAGTGAAAAGGCTATTAATATTTTGAAAAACCTAACTATAGCTGAGAAAAATAAGATTGAAATAATAAGGGAGTATAGCTTTTATAATGGGAGAAGAATCGATATATTGATAAAGCTTGAAGGCCAATTGATTATTGCCATAGAAAATAAGATCTTTGCTGCTGAATCGGAAAACCAAACAGTGGATTATGCTGAAAGCATATATGAGATTTTTCCAGATTATGAACACCTACTCTTCTACCTAACCCCTAAGGGAGAGGATCCCATATCGGAAGATTTTATAGCTATCTCATATGGAGATTTAATCCATAGGCTGAAAGGCGTAAAGTTTGATTATAGGGATGATATAAGAAGAAGGGTTATATTTGATGATTTTATACTACATGTGGAGGAAAATATTATGGTAAAAAGATCTAAGCAGATTGCAGAACATACCAAATTATATTTAGACTATTACGAAACAATAAGAAAGCTAGAACATTATTTCAAGAAGGATTCCCTTATGGCATTTGAGGAATTTGAAGAGATGGTAAGAAACATCTTTGAAGGTGAAGATTGGGAATTCAATATAAAGGCAGATAGGTCTTGGCATACCATTTATAAGAAAAGCTGGAATATCAGTGGTTTATTTATCCACCATGAGTTTTGGATTTCCAGTGAAAATATATTAGTAAGGGATAAGCTCATCCATTTAATAGAAGTAGAGGGTAGCAATAGGAATATATTCTTAGATCTATATGATGAGGAATATGAGAAGTTAAAAGATGAATATATCAGCCATGGTATAGCTTATAGGCCAAGGAATAGAAAACATGCCATAGCCCGTAGGGAATTGGACAATTATTTTAAAGCTGATTATAAGGATGAAAATAGGCTGGCTGAAGAGGTTAAGAAGTGTAAATTTATAGATGATGCTATTGAGAGGGTATTAGAGAGGTATTTGAAAGAGATTAATTGATATTCTCCCAGAGATTAGTTATTTTGTATTTATATGACGTTTATATCAATGCTATGAAGAATATAATTTAAATACTTACTTTATTATAGAGGTGACAATATGAAAAAATACAAAGGAATAATCTTTGATTTAGATGGAACTTTACTGGATACAATAGAAGACTTAGGGGATAGTATGAATGAGGCCTTAAGGATATTAGGCTATCCTACTTTTGAAATTGAGGAATATAAATTAAAGGTAGGGGGTGGCTTTAGGGGCTTGGCTTTAAATTGCCTACCTGATAATGTTGAAGAAGATCTTATTTCCAAGACTATTGACCTATTTGCTGAAATCTATGATAAGAACTTTCTCAATAAGACCAGGCCTTATGAGGCAATAGATGAGTTATTGGATAAGTTAAATAGCAAGGGTATATTATTAGCAGTCAATTCCAATAAAAAGGATGAGTATACAAGGATTTTAGTAGATAAATTCTTCAAAAGAATCCCCTTTGTTAAAGTATATGGTGAGAGGGAAGGCTTACCTAAGAAGCCAGATCCATATTCTGCCTTAGAGATTATGGCTGAAATGGGCTTAGCTAAGGAAGAGATATTATTCATAGGAGATTCTAAAACTGATATCTTAACCGCCAATAATGCTGGTATGGACAGCATAGGCGTATTGTGGGGATTTAGAGGCCGGGATGAATTTATTAAATACGGAGCTACTTATATAGTAGAAAGGCCGGAGGAGATATTGAGTTTTGTATAGTTATATTAAGATATTGATTTAATACAAATAGATGCCACTTATAAATACATGGTTTATGCTGTGGAAAAGGATGGTAAATATATGAATAGAAAAATACTCTCTTGGGTCTTAGTAGTACTTTGGATGTCTTTGATATTTTATTTATCCCACCAACCTGCTACTGAGTCTAACAAACTAAGTAGGGAGATAACTGAAAAGATAGTAAAGGTAGTAGAAGAAGTTGCATCGGATACTAGGTCCAATCCTAAAAGATTAAATCATATAATAAGGAAGGGTGCCCATTTTTTTGCCTATTTTATATTGGGAATACTCCTAATGTATAGCTTATACAGGAATCATACATATGGTTTAAAGGCTGCTAGCATAGCATTATCTATATGTATCCTATATGCCATCAGTGATGAAGTGCACCAGATTTTTATTCCAGGTAGAAGTGGTCAACTAGCTGATGTAATTCTAGATAGTGCTGGTGGTATAGTAGGAATACTTAGCTATAAGGCCTATAGATTAAATATTTTTAATAAATCCAAATAGGATTAACAAATATTTTCATTTGTGATACAATTAAAAATGCGGCATAAATTAGAAAATTTAAATAATAGAGTCGTTAGGATTAGTTCAAGGGTTAGGGGAGATTAGAATGAAGAAAGTTTCTAGTGATGATCTAAGCCAATTATTAAATTGGTTAATTCCAAGGACTAAAATTGGCGAAAGTTTTCTATTACTTATAGCTTCTAGTATTATTTTTTTAATCCTATTAGCACTTATATAAATATACTTAAAGGATTCATAAATCCCAGTGTCTGTATAATAGGCACTGGGATAAATATAGTAATAAGTAATATAATTTAGATATATTTATGCTTGTTATTTAGATCCAGACAAAGGGGGTATGATAGAGAGATATGTTAAAACATATACTTATATATCTATTTCCTCTATTTGTTTCAGTCAGACATTATTTAACTCAAAAGCTATTTGTAGAGGAAAATATTATTTTCTACTTATTAGGATTTGCCCTATTGGTTTATACCCATATTAGCTCTAGTAAAGATAAAAATACTGAAAAATTTTTTCGTAAAATATACTTCGTATATACTTACTTCTTTTTATTATACATCTTTCCAGAAATTGATAAATACAATATTTGGCACAGAAATGTTGGTATTTTAAATTTAAGCACATCCATTTCAACTA
>JAAYLY010000016.1 GCA_012521625.1 Tissierellia bacterium
GACATTTCAACTAGTCCGATGCTGATTTCCCTATTCTATTTATGTATTTCTAATTAATAAATATCTACATATACAAAAAAGTTTTAATAGGACTTGACCTGGAGTAAAAAATGTAGTATTATTAATATCGATGAAAATTTCATGGGGATATAGCTCAGCTGGGAGAGCGCTTGACTGGCAGTCAAGAGGCCAGGGGTTCAAGTCCCCTTATCTCCACCATAAGAAACCTTGCAATTTAAATAGTTGCAAGGTTTTTCCATTTTTTGTTACTGTCAAATGTAAATTGTGTGCTAGTTGTATGTTTCAACGGCCTCCATTTTTACAAAATATCTGAATATGGTATTATAATATGGACAAGCTTCTTCTGATTAGAAGAAGAATAAGCTAAATGGAGGTATAAAATGGCAGAAAGGTTGTATGATAAATCACTTTCTATAAAAACGGTAGGTAGAAGGGAGTGGCGAGATAGGTCTGTTAAATTTAATCGTTATGAGGCTACACCCTATGATGCCTTAGACAAACTTTTTGATGCTTATAAAATAAGAAAGACAGATAAGGTTGTGGATTTTGGATGTGGTAGGGGGAGGGTAGTATTCTATATACATAACCGCTTCCATGTACCAGTTACAGGGATTGAAGTACATGATTTAACCTATAGCGAAGCAGTCGAGAATAAATCAAGCTATAGGTTTAAGAACAAACATATAAAGGCACCCATTAAGTTTAAATATTGTCTTGCACAACACTACCAAGTAAAACCATCCGATAATATATTCTATTTCTTTAACCCATTTAAAGTTGATATATTTAAAAAGGTAGTAAAAAACATATTAGCTTCAGTAAAAGAACATGAAAGAACTGTAGATATCATACTCTACTATCCAATGCTGGAGTATAAAAAATTCCTCAAGGAAGAAACACCCTTTAGACTAATAAACAAGGTAAGGCTTCCAGCTGTTAATGATAGTAGGGAGAAGTTTTTAATATATAGATTGAGGCCCAATTAATTACTAAGGTGTTAATAAAGTCTTGATTTGTCCTATTCACTAATCTCAAGGCAACGCTTCCATCCTACTCTAAAAAAATTATGGCCTCCTGGGGGATTTTAAAATACATATTAACCCTATCCCCTTTCCTTTCCCATAAATCTTTCCTTACCTTACATAATAGAACCGACTTAGTAGGATCATTTTTTATTTCATCATTCTTAAGATATATATGGTATTCCTTCTCTCCCTCAATTATCTTTTCCACCCTGCTCTTAATTATGTTGTCCTTCTTAGATAACTCCTTTAAGCTCCAATCTTCATAGGGAGGCTCAAGTAGCTGGAGTTCTTCAGCATGAATTCCAATATATTTAGTATTACTAGGGACAGGCTTACCCACTTTTAAATCAAGTCCCCAGTCTAGGGCACGTACCAAATGGGATGATAGGATTTTACATCTTGAAATATTTTTATATCCCACTATCTTGGCAGCCTTATATAAGCTAGGTTGCCTAAAGATATCTTTAGTCTTTCCAAATAGGATAGACCTACCCTGATCCATTACCACTAGGTTTTCACAGAACCTAAAGATTTCATCCCGACTATGGCTAACCATCAAAACTTCACCCTCATAGTGTTTCAATAGCTTCACTAATTCAAGCTGTAAATTATCCTTTAAATGGGCATCTAGGGCTGAAAAGGGTTCATCTAGCATTAGGATATGGGGCTTATAGATTATAGCCCTAGCTAGGGCAACCCTTTGTTGCTGGCCACCTGATAATTGATTTGGATACTTATCCTCCAAGCCTTGCAAGCAGAAAAGCTTAATCATTCCCCTAACCCTTTCCTCTTTTTCCTTCTTAGCCCTAGCAGAAAAAGTTGCACCTTTAGGATATCTTAAACCTAGACCAATATTTTCTTCCACCGTCATATGGGGAAAGAGGGCATAGTTTTGAAAGAGATAGCCTATATTTCTCTCCTGGGGTTTTAAGTTTATTTTGTTCTCTGAATCAAATAGGACTTTTCCATTGAGTACTATACGGCCCTCATCAGGAGTTTCAACTCCTGCGATACACTTAAGGGTCATACTCTTACCACTGCCAGAAGGGCCTAAAATACCCAGATATCCCCCCTTTGTTGAAAAGGATACATCTAGGGTAAAGCCTTTAAACTTTTTCTTAATATCCACCGTTAATCCCATAAGCTTCTCCTTTAATCTAAGTACTTCCTTTCCTTCCAAGAAAAATAGTTGGTTAAGACAACTACTAGGAAAGAAATCAACACCACTATTATTACATAAGGTGAGGCAGCCTTCATATTTCCTGCGGCAACCTCTGAATATATTGCCAGTGGTAGGGTCCTTGTTTCATTGGCAATATTGCCGGCAATCATAGCCGTGGCTCCAAACTCACCAAGGCCTCTAGCAAATGCCAGTATAGCTCCTCCTGCTATACCTGGTAGGGCCAGGGGCAGAGTTACACGCCAAAATACCTCCCTTTCAGACATACCTAAGGTCTTAGCAGCAAATATTAAATCTTGATCAACTTGCTCAAAAGCTGCCCTTGCAGACCGATACATAAGGGGAAATGAAATAACAACGGCAGCAATTACAGTGGCAGACCAGGAGAAGACTATTTTTACTCCTAGAAAGTCTAATAATAATCTCCCTATTGGCCTATTTACTCCAAATATCATAAGCAACAGAAAACCCACAACCGTTGGAGGCAGGACCATGGGAAGTGTCAATATACCATCTAAGACCATCTTTATCCTTTCAGATTTTAAATTTACAACCCACCAGGCAACATAAAGACCTAATAAAAAGGTTATGAGGATGGCTGTAGATGCTGTTTTTAATGAAATTATTATGGGCATAAGCTCCATATTATCTACTCCTTCTATCTTGCAATAAAGCCATATGACCTAAATACTTCCTTAGCTTGGTGAGACTGTAAAAATTCTATAAATTTCTTCGCTGAATATTTATCCTTACTAGTCTTAACTATTCCCACAGGATAGATAACCTTTGAAACGCTTCCTTCAGCTGCCTCCGCCACAACTTTTACCCCAGGCCTGGAAGCAGCATCAGTAGAATAAACAATCCCCGCCTCGGCACTGCCCTCAGCCACCCAATTCAATACCTGGGTCACATTAGTTCCCAGGCTTGCTTTTCCCAAGGCTTCATCCCAGATATTAAGATTCGTCAAAGCTTCTTTAGCATATTGGCCAGCAGGAACACTGGCTGGATCTCCAAGGGCTATCCTTTCAGCCTTTAGGATATCTTCAAAGCCATTTATTTCCTTACTATTATTTTCTGGTACAATAAGTACTATTTTGTTTTCTAAAAGTTGGACAACGGAATCATCAATCAGAAGACCTTTCTCATTTAGCTTATCCATCTCTTTCATAGAAGCCGATATAAAAACATCAATATCAGCCCCTTCCTGGATCTGCATCTGTAGTTTACCTGAACTATCGTATGTAGATTTAACTAAAATATCTGGATATATATCATTAAACATAGGAATCAAGGCATCATCTAAGCAATTCTTCAAGCTGGCCGCAGCAGCTATGGTTATAACTGATTGATCTGTTGCTGTGGCAGCACTATTGCTACAGCTTGCTAGTGAGAAGGCTAAACTTAAGACCAGCATAATAATTAGAGTTTTCTTCTTCATCCTATTCCTCCATATAGTTGTTAATTTAATTCAACTTGTTTATTATATAACAATATATTTTTACTTTCAACAAGCAGGCCCTTATTAAGTAGGCCTTATAAATATAGTCCATAAAATGATTATAAGGGTCTATTGCAACCTTAAATAAGAGGCCGGCTGTTCTTTTATAAAATTATAAATTTATCCCTAATTGTTTTTAATTAGTAAATAATGATATACTGGTATAAATTAGATTATATGAAAATTAAACTTTTTAGGAGGAACTTTAATGACCTTTGCAATATTGTTAATATTGAAGCTGCTACTATTTATGGACATAACCAAGGTCCAACACAATAGTTGGGTTATATTCTTCATCAGTACACTGATAATACTATTCATTTTTAGTCTAATCCATTTTAGTAAAATTAGGCGTAAGAGAATTATAGGCCTTATCATATACAGCATAATATCTTTAATTATGTTTGTAGATGTAATGTATTTTTGCTATTTTAATTCTTTTCCTTCCATAAGGATGATAAAGCAATTTAATCAAATAGGGGCTATTAGGGACAGTATTTTTATGCTACTGAGCTTTAATAACCTGCTATTTATATTGGACCTGCCCCTCCATCTATTGTATTTCATAAAAAAACCAGCTATGGATGAAAACAAGCCCTATAATAACTATGTTAGGTTCGGTATACCTACTACCATAGCTTGTATCCTTATATTGACCTTTTCAGTGGTAAATGCCAAGGGATTGATAGTACCTATTATAAGGCAGGAGCCCTTTACCTATCATATTATGGATATTAGAGAGGTATTAGCAGCAAAGGATGAATATGAGGAAGATGCCGTTGAGGAAGTAGGCCTATTTACCCAAGGGGATTTGGATGAGCTGTTGGACCGAACCCAACTGAAGGATGGAAAATATACCGGAATAGGCAGGGGAAAAAATCTAATAGTAATACAGGTAGAGGCTTTACAGCATTTTGTTATAGACCTTATTTATGATGGGCAAGAAATAACACCTAACCTAAACAGCTTAATAAAGGAAAAGGGCAGCCTTTATTTCGACAACTATTATCAACAGTTGGGAAGAGGGAATACTTCCGATGCAGAATTCGTCACCAATAACTCCCTCTATCCCTCTATGGAATACCCTACCTATGACCAATATGAACAAAATACCTTCTATGGCCTGCCCTGGATACTAAGGGATAATGGATATACAGCTTGGGTATTTCACGGATATGAAAAGGATTTCTGGAATAGGGATAGGGCCTATGTAAATCAAGGCTTCCAAAGATTCATCTCACAAGATGACTTTGATTTGGTGGAGGCCATAGGCTTTGGGATAACCGATAGGGAATTCTTTAAGCAATCTATGGATTATTTAAAGGAATTGGATAGCATTGATGACAAGCCCTTCTATGCCTTCATGATTACTTTAACCAGCCATACCCCTTTTAAGATGCCTGAAAAATATCAGAATCTAGAGCTTAGGCAGGAACATGAAGGTACCATATTAGGGGATTATCTTCAAGCCATCCATTATACTGACAAGGAATTAGGAAGATTTATAGAGGCTTTAAAGGAGGAAGGTCTCTATGATAATACAGTGATTGCTATCTATGGCGATCACTTTGGTATAACTGGATATAATCCTGAAGGGGTAGCATTGATGTCTGATTTCTTAAATATTGACTACGATATTAATGAAATGTTTAGGGTTCCATTAATTATCCATGTCCCAGGGACGGATATTAATGAAACCATAAGTAAAATAGGAAGCCAGTTGGACTTTCTACCCACCATCTTAAACATTATGGGTTACAAAATTGAAAAAGGAATTATGTTCGGCAGGGATCTAGTAAACTACGATGGATGGAACTTCGTAGCCACTCAAACCTTCAGAATTAAGGGGACCTTTATAGATGACGATACCCTCTTCTATATGTCTAGCGATGGGCTATTTGAAAATAGCGAAGCCTACCACAGGAAGACTAGAGAGCCTATAGAATTAGAAGAGGTTAGGGAAAGATATGAATATGTAATATCTGAAATAAATAAATCCAATTATATATTAAAAACAGATTTAATAAAAGAGCTGATTGAACACCGAGACTCCATCGACCTAGATAAGTTAAAGGAAAAGAATATACCCCATGAAAAGTATATAATTAAATGCTATAAGGATCCCTTAGAAGAATTAAGTGAAAAGTATAAGGAAGGCCACCGAATAATGGCTGTTAAGCTCCAATTTACTGATGATGAAGATATAGTACTAGTAAGCGGCCATAGGGTTGAGGATTTGGCTTCTTGGATGGAGGAGCATGAAGATGCCTATCTACTTTTAAAAACTGACGAGTGGGATAAGGGTATCTTTTTAAGGGTCAAGGACCAATACCCCAATATAAAGGATAGGCTAATAGCTGAACTGACCAAATTTGACCAGTATTATAGATTGTCCAACAAGGCCTTTGAAAATATCTTTTTTAATACAACTAAGGGAAGTTATAATAGAGAAGAGATCCTAGACTTTGTGAAGAGGAATCTTGTCACTGGAATCATTTTAAAGGAGGAAAATTTAGAGGACTCCTTTATAGAGGAAATAAAAAATCTGGAAATATCCATCTACCTAGATGGGGTTGAGAAAGAGGCTGATATAAAACAATATGAAAATATAGATGGATTAATTAGGCCAGTAGAAAAAACC
>JAAYLY010000130.1 GCA_012521625.1 Tissierellia bacterium
TAATATTATACTGAGCCATGGTTCATCCTCCTCGGTTTGGTATTTGTGTTGCAACTATATTTTAACCGAGGTATGAGCTTTGGCTCAAATTATTTTTCTTTTTACACCATTATATAGACTTAATCAAACAATGATTTATCTTAAAAGACCTTTGCATTTTAAATTATTGCTTAACCATATGCCTCTCTATCCTTCTTACCAAGTCCTCAACTTCTTCGGTGGAGTAGACTTCAGGGAGGCTGATCATAAAGGTCTTTAAGTGGGTAGGTCTAATGGTGGGATAATCCCTATTAAACTCCAAGGTCTGTTCAGTATTGCTTATTACACTAATTGGATAAACCTCTTCTAATAGCAGGCTGGAAACCAGATTGGCATCCTGGATAATCTGCTTATTTTTATTATCCACATCGACTATAAAGATTCCTGTAGGCCCAATAACTAAGTATTCAAATTGGGCCAACCGCTTATAATTTAAAGCTATTTGATTTTTTACATGAAAGCAGCTGGGCATAGCTTCAAGGATCTGTTCTACTGTTATATTAGGGATGGTTCTAGGCCTGGTCTTTTCAATAATAGGCCTTTTAGCTACATAGTGGCCTTTCCTTGACTTATAGTCATCTGCCCCCCTGTCATCTAATATAAGTTTATCCAAGGCCTTAGAAAAAATCGACCTCTTTTCCTTCCTCTCATAGGGCCTCTTACTATAACCTAAGACTAGGATAAAGGCCACAGCTACAGCGTATATAGATAGCTGATAAAGGTAAGTTGAGTAATTCCTTGCCTTACTAATTATAAGGGACAGTATAAAAAATACATACCACTTACCTACTAAAACCTTCAGCCCATCCAAGCTGCTTCTTTTAAACCATAGGCTATCAAAGCTTTCTATATATCTTAAGAGCTTTATCAGTATTTTCCTCTCTCTATTACTCTTTGTTGACATAGGTCTCCCCCTTATCTAGCTCTCAGCTTTAAATATTGCATATATCATGGTATTAATCAGCTGAGGTACAGCAAATATCTTAATTAGTGGATAGGCATAAACCGTCTCTGTTATTTTAATATTGTATAAGTAGGTGTACAACAATAGTCCACCAAAGACTGATAGATAAAGCATAATGGAGCTTCTAAAAAACCTTCTGGAAGCATATGCCAACAGGAGAATATAGCTTAATATCATAGCTGACCTTGGGCTAAAGGCTGCACTCAATACCCTATATGGGACTAGGAGTAAGCTTGCTTCTGCAGAGAAATTTTCTGCAAAAGCAGCTTCTAAGGTTGGAATGATAAGCTGGCCAAAGCCTAAAAGCAGGATAATAGACATTATTCCAAATACAAGTATATCGTGAAAGATAACTCTTCTCTTAACCATACTATCCCTCTTTAGTAGTTATTATAGAAGTTAAAGCCTAAGGCAAGTATGCATATCCCAAATGCTAGTAGGCTAGGAATTAGAACCCCCATACCCTTCATAAAGGCATATATAGCTGATAAAATAGCTATAATGGCCGAGACAAACCCAAAGGCCGTTAAGTTATAAGAGGAGAATAATTTCTTCCTTATTTCCTCTAGTTTTTTTATCATCCTACCACCCCAATTTAAAATATGGGATACCTTGTCCACCTATTATTATCTTTACCCTATTTCTTAAGATATTAAAAAATTACATATAAAAAAAGAAGCTATGATTATCTATAGCTTCTTTTTTATTAAGACTCTATTAGTTGATAGCTATTTGGGTACCTAAATCACTTCTAACATGCCAAGTGTTTTCATGGATTTTAACTATGAAAACACCTCCCTAGTTTGGATAAAAGATTACTAGCCTTCTTTTTACTTAAACTGAAATATTATTTCAAAGGAGGTGTCTGCCTTATTATGGTTATCTCCCCTTATAAAGATATTATCATCCTCCACCCTCTTAAGTATGGAGAATTCATCCCCCTTCCTAAGCTCCGACCTAAAATATATCTCCATCCTCTTTAAATCCTTTAGCTTCCTTACCTCCTCCTGGCTGAAGGTGTCGTAGGCGAATTCAGTGTAGCGGCAATTATTTACATGGCCTAGGCAGTCTATATAGCTATTGTAGGCAATACGCCTTTGGACTTCTTCAAAGTCCTTCTTAATCCTCCTATTGGCCTTAGCATCTATTAGCAGCTCTTCTATTGGCGGATATATATAGAAAGGTGCCTCCTTCTCCCTAAAGATAGTCCTCTTTTCTAAATCTAGTAGGACGGAAAAACTAGCCCCCTTGAAGTAGACCTGACCCTCCTCATCGGTAAAAATATATTCACGCCTGAAAAAGGGCCCCCTTCTTTGGGAATGCCAGGTTTTACCCTTAAGCTTCATTATCCCCTCCACCGGCTTTACAACTTCCATGGAGATGGAGATAAAGGCCCAGGCCAAGTTATACTTCATTGTGGTATCCACATTGATATTTATATTGTTTAGATGCATATCCCCTAGGGCTACAAATAGCTTTTGATAGCCATGGGGTTTTAGGTAGTTATCCTCATTTAAATCCGCCAGCTCCGTTTCCAAAGTGTATTCAAAATCCGTCTCTAATACCATAGAATCAACCTTTCTTTATGATTATTCATCAAATACTCTAAGTTCCGTGAACTACCTCCACCTATAGAGGTGGTGGCTTCGTGGTCAATACTCCCATCGGAGCAAGTTTACCCACGCTCAAAGGGCTGTTCCATCCCCATATTTACCATCTACATGGCTAATTTTAGTA
>JAAYLY010000131.1 GCA_012521625.1 Tissierellia bacterium
CATAACAACACCTCATTTAAAAATATGTTATATATTATATATTCTACAAAAAAGCAGAAAATCCTTTTTGCTTTCAAGGATTTTCTGCTTTTTTATAAAAAATTTATACTTTGTCTTCAGTCTGAAACTCTCCCAGCAGGGAGAGTTTTTTTATTTATTAAGTTATATTATTTTCCTTTATTTTGTCAAAATATTATGATAATATTTTAAGCATAACAGCTTCAAAAAGGACAAGCTTCATCAACTTTCGAAGGCCTTTGACATGAAGTTATAATTCCAAGTCACCTTATATTTCCAATATATTAAAAGGGGGGATTCTAATGGCTCTGCCAGTAGAATTAATCTATCTATTTGTCTTACTAATTACCATCCTAGTAGTCTTTGTGTTGTATAAAAGACCAATATATGAAGCCATGTTTATTGGATTTTTAGTAATGGTAGTAGCTCTTGGAAAGTATGATAGAATGCTATATTACCTCATTAAACCATCTACCAATACGCTCTTTTATGCCATAGTTGCCTTCTTGACCCTAGCCTTTATATTCGGGGAAACTAATGTTATCAGGTATGTAATCGATTTTATCTTGGCTTTAGTAGGTCGTTTTAGAGGAGGAGCTGGCTGGGTTGCCCTTATTTCTAGTACTTTTATGGCCGCCCTATCAGGTACGGGACCAGGTAATGTTGCTGCAACGGGGGTATTTACCATACCGGCTATGATTAGGACAAAATTTCCAAGGCATTTGGCTGCCACTGTAGAAATGTCTGCCAGCTCCCTAGGGCCGATGATTCCACCCTCTGGAACTATTTTATTAGCTTTTGGTGTTCTTGATTCCCTTTATCCTGGCAAATACACCCTATCTCATTTTTGGATGGTGGTGTGGGGCGTTGGTTTGTGGTTGATCATCCAAAGGGCTTTAACCCTTTACGGATTCGTTAGATACTATAATGTTGAACCTATTCCAAGGGAAGAGCTTCCTAATCTAAAGGAAACCCTTAGGAAGGGCTGGAAGTCCTTGATAGTACCCCTTATAATATTTCTACCTTTATATTTAGACTTTCAACTTAAGGATAGCTACTTTACCTCCAGGTTAGGTGTAGATGGGGCTGCTGCCCTATCCAGCTGTATTATTTTATTTACTCCAGGAGTTGCTGCAATTTATGCCTTAATAATCAGCCGTCACCATCTAGATGGTGGATTAAAAGTTATGGCTGTTATTAAGCTCTTCAAAAAAGCCATTTCCAAAGTAGTACCTGTAGCTGCCACCGTATATTTTGCCTATTCCTTATCGGAAGTATTTGCTGAGGCTAATATTGCTGAGCCTATAGGCGAATATATAGAAACCTTTAAGATGACCAAGGTTCAGCTGGCAATCTTTTTTCCCTTGCTTACTAGCTTTTTAGGTATGTTTATAACAGGGTCAGCCCAGGTGGCAATATTCGGTCCCCTTATTATAACAACATTAGCAGCAGTAGGGGTGGAGCCATTACTGGCAGCAGCTATTTTACCCTGTATAACAGGGGCCTTGGAGGGGATGACCCCACCCTTGGCTCTGGCAATGTATGCCGCTATGGGTATTGCTAAGTCGGGAATGAAGGAAACGTCTATCTTGGCTACAATATGGGTTTTATTTCACCTATTATTTGCTATCCTAATCTTAGTTGGCCTATTACCAGTGGCATTTTGGCTTTGTAAACTAAACATGAAAAAATAGCACAATGTTTTATAGAATTGCTTTAAATTACTTTCAATTTCGCCTTGACGATTATAAAAGTCCGCCTTGAGATTGTCAAGGGTAAAATGAACGCG
>JAAYLY010000132.1 GCA_012521625.1 Tissierellia bacterium
AGCACCTTCTAAGGATAAGATAATATAAGGATATCCTATGGGATGTGGATATATAATAACAAGATTAAAATTGTGTGGATTATTCTTAAATTGAATTTGTTAGTTTTAACTATTTATAGAAATTATTACTTGTGTTATTATATTAGGTAAGTTAAGCAACCTAGGAAAGGTTAATATAGCTTCTTATAGGGTATAATTAAGTTTAGGCACATAAGACGAAAACTTAGGAGGTGGTGGCATTTGTTTGCTACGGAAAAAGATATCTTTGCATTTATTAAACCAGCTTTAGATGCTCACACCATGGGTTTAAATACAGCTGCTGAATTATTAAGGGATTGCGGTTATACGGTTATTATAGCTGATGATTCTATATCCAATGCCATTAGTGAGTATAGGTCAGAAGCTAGCAGGAAGAAGGTAGTGGATTGGATAATAGCCAATAAGGTTACAAATGTGGGTATTAGCTACCGCTTAGATAAAGATGATGCCTTGAATATGGTAGGTTATCTCTTGGAAGCATTAAAGACAAGCAATCTACTGTCCTATCAAGGTGGTCCTATTAGGAATATCTTCTTTGCTGGATTACCTGTTTCTTGTGAAGCCATTGGCAAGGAGTTTGATGGCTTAGTTAAGACTTATGTAGGTGGAGAATCCGCCCAGGATACCCTATTAAAGTTAGGGGTACCAGAGGAGAAGATTCCTAGGGATATTATAGAGGGCAGTAAGTATGATGAGTCCTTATTACAATTTGGTAAGGAGATAATAGATTCCGGTGAGTATGAGAAATTCAAGCCTATAGATAGGTCAAACTATAAGGAATTTGGAACTAGGCAGGATACAGTAGAAAAGAGGTTAGATGCCAATTTAAGGGATAATTTCCTACCCTTGATGAGGGCACATGTGGGACCATACTCATCCCTAGTAAGTAGGGAGGAAAATGTAAGGGAATTTTTATCCTGGGCAAAAACTTTAGCGGAAGCTGGGTATCTGGACATAATGTCCATCGGTAGTTCCCAATTATCTCAATCAAACTTTGGTGAGGATTGGGGTGACAGGCCAAATGGTGGAGGAGTACCGGTAAATTCTGAAGAAGAATATAGGATGATCTATGATGCTTCAAGACCTCTACTTATTAGGACCTATGCTGGTACTAAGAACATACCACAGCTGGCTAAGATGTATGAAGAAACCATTAACATCTGCTGGCATGCCCTATCACTTTGGTGGTTCAATAAATTAGATAATAGGGGGCCCTATGACCTCTATACTAACCTAAAACAGCATATGGAAACTATAAAATATATAGCATCTACTAATAAGCCCTTTGAAGCCAATGTTTCCCACCATTTTGCCTTCAGGGGTGCAGATGATGTGACCTATATTGTTTCCGCCTACCTAGCGGCTAAGTTGGCCAAGAAGTTGGGTATTAAGACCTTTATACTTCAAAATATGTTAAATACACCTAGGTTGACTTGGGGTATACAGGACTTGGCTAAATCTAGGGCTCTACTTAAATTAGTTGGTAGCCTTACTGACTCCAACTTTAGGGTATTGTTACAACCAAGGGCAGGGCTAGATTATTTCAAACCAGACCTATATGAGGCTAGGATCCAGTTGGCAGCTGTATCTGCATTGATGGATGATATAGATCCTCATAATGAAATGAGTCCGCCGATTATACATGTTGTAAGTTACTCAGAAGCATCCCATCTGGCTACTCCAGAGATAATAAACGAAAGTATTAAGATAACTCAGCATAGTATTCAAGAATACAGGGCTTTAAGAAGAAGAGGCTATATCGATGATATGAGTAAGAATGGGGATATAGAGGAAAGGATGAATGAGTTACTCAATAAGGCTAGAACTATTATAAATGCCATTGAATCCAGCATAGAAAATCCATATTCCCCTGAGGGCTTCTATAAGATCTATGCAGCAGGTTTCTTACCAACTCCATACCTATGGGGAGAAGTGGATGAATTTAAACATGCTACTGAATGGAAGACTAAGCCTATTAAGGGCAGTTTAAAGGTTGTGGATGAGGAAGGCAAGCCAATGGCGGCGGAAAAAATCGCTGAAATTGCCAAAGCAAACCTAAAGGATGCGGAATATAACTTGAGTCAGAGGATGATTAAGGATCTTAGATAGAAAGATCTATAACCTTAAAATAGGGGATAAATTTACAGAACATATCTAATTAAGGCTTAAAATAGGCGACATGGGTTTTAACCCATGTCGCTTTATTTTAACTCTAGTATCTATATTTAAAAGCCTTAAATATGAATAGGAAGTTCTGTCCAATATGATAAACGAAAAGGGACTTTCCTTAGGATTTTACCAAGGCTATATTCAAATTATTATGTAATGTTTCCATTTAAAATAGTTTCCGGTAAAAT
>JAAYLY010000133.1 GCA_012521625.1 Tissierellia bacterium
CGATAGTTTGATTGATGACTCTAAGACGAGTTATTTCTTTTTGAGTCATATTGAATGTCTCCTTTCGCATACATGACATTTTATCAGAATAAATTCAATATGACATTATCATAGAATAACTACAAACCAAAAAATTATTACTTGACTTTATGAATACTTATGTTAAGATGTAAGTATCAACTGAATAGTTCGTAGCTCATATAATTCTCATAATATGGTTGAGAAGTATCTACAAATGACCGTAAATCATTTAGCTATGAGCGGAAGTGTATCTAGGGTTCCGGGACATTTATGTCTATGACATGATGTCTGCTGGACCAAGCGGTACAGATGCTTATTTCTTAAGCATTACACCGAAGGGATAAAAGCCCAGTCGGGTAGGTTTCGCTTTGCCTACCTGGCTGGGCTATTGTTATTTTTGAGGAGGTTTAGTAATGAAGACTGAGAGGATTTATGTGGAAAAGACCAAGTATCTGTGTACTGAGAGTAAGAAGCTGTTAAGGGAATTTAGGGATTATCTAGGTATTAGGGACCTGGATTATGTTAGGGTAGTAGACGTCTTTGATTTCATTAATGTAGACGAAGAAGATAGGGAAAGAATTGTGAATAATATCCTAAATGAAGCACACTATATTATCAGTCAAGAACCTCCAATTGAAGAAGATGAACTGGCATTTAGGGTGGAAGTCTTAAAGGGGCAGTTTAACCAAAGGGAAGACTCTATGAACTTCTTAGTTAAGAAATTTCTACTGGATGAGGATGTGGAAGCCCTCCATTCCAAGTTGCTCATAGTAAACAGGATTAGTAAAGAGGATTTGGAAAAAATAAAATCCTACTACATCAATCCCATTGAGTCAAGGGAGATTCCAATAGATGCAGTTACATATGAGAAAGAGTCGGAAGATGCTGAATATATCGAACTTTTAGAAGGTTTTATCCATTTTTCTGAAGAGGAACTTAAAAGCTTTAAAAGTAAATATGGCATAGGGATGGATATGGAAGATCTCCTATTCTGTCAGAAGTACTTTAAGGAAGTAGGCAGGGACCCCTATATTGTGGAAATCAAGCTAATAGATACCTATTGGTCTGACCACTGCAGGCATACTACCTTTATGACGGAAATAACGGATATTGAAATAGATGAGGGTAAGTATAAGGAAATCTTTGAGGCGGCCATTAAGGAGTATTTAGCTTCTAGGGAATATGTCTATGAGGACAAGGAGGGGGGCATATCCCTAATGGACCTGGCCACCATCAATATGAAGGAGATTAGCAAGAAGGGACTTTTAGAGGATAAGGAAAAATCCGATGAGGTAAATGCTGCCAGCATCGAAATCGATGTGGACGTAGATGGTAGGGTGGAAAGATGGCTATTGATGTTTAAAAATGAAACCCACAACCATCCGACGGAGATGGAGCCCTTCGGTGGTGCTTCAACCTGCTTAGGTGGAGCTATCAGGGACCCATTATCTGGTAGATCCTACGTTTACCAAGGAATGAGGATCACAGGGGCAGGGGACCCAAGGCAGCTCTTTAATGAAACATTAGCAGGGAAATTACCCCAAAGGAAGATTACCCAATTGGCCATGGAAGGCTTCTCATCCTACGGCAACCAAATTGGAGCTGCAACTGGCTATATTAGGGAAATCTATGATGAAGGCTATGTAGCTAAGCGTATGGAATGTGGTGCCCTTGTGGCAGCAGCACCTAAGGACTGGGTAGTCCGCGGCAAGGCTGAGCCAGGAGATTTAGTTCTCTTGGTTGGCGGTAGAACCGGCAGGGATGGCCTAGGAGGAGCAGTAGGTTCTTCTAAGGAGCATACGGAAGAGTCCCTACACCAAAGTGGAGCTGAGGTTCAAAAAGGGGATCCGCCCCTAGAGAGGAAGATAGTCCGCCTATTTAGGAAGGAAGAAGTCTCCAAGATGATCAAGGTTTGTAACGACTTCGGTGCCGGTGGTGTTTCTGTAGCCATAGGAGAGCTGGCTGACGGCGTACTGGTGGACTTAGACAGGGTGCCTTTAAAATATCCAGGCCTAGACGGTACTGAGATTGCCCTATCCGAATCTCAGGAAAGGATGGCTGTAGTAATAGATAAGGATGATTTAGATATATTCCTACAAGAGGCAGAAAAGGAAGATGTGGAAGCTACTGTAGTGGCTGAGGTTACGGAAGAAAAGCGCCTGGTGATGAAGTGGAAGGGTAAGGAGATAGTCAATATCGAAAGGTCCTTTCTAGCTACCAACGGGGTCAGGAAGAAGTCCAAGGCTAGGATAAGCCAACCGGAGGCTGACTCCTACCTATTTAGGGATTCAGTAGAGGAAGAGGACCTAAAGAAGGCCTTTAAGAAGAATTTGAAGGATTTGAATATTGCCAGCCAGAGGGGCCTAGCGGCCAACTTTGACCATACAGTTGGTGGAGGCACTGTCCTTATGCCTTATGGAGGTAAGTACGGCCTAAGCCCAAGTGAGGGTATGGTGGCTAAGATTCCAGTTCTAAAGGGTAAGACCAATACCTGCTCCATCATGACCTACGGCTATGAGCCTAAGCTGGCCAAGTGGAGTCCATTCCACGGAGGCTTTTATGCAGTTATCGAATCCCTAGCTAGGGTGGTGGCCCTAGGTGGAGACTACAGGCAGGTTAGGCTAACTTTCCAAGAATACTTTGAGCGTCTAGGGGATGACAAGGCTAAGTGGGGTAAGCCTTTAGCAGCCCTACTGGGAGCCTTCTTAGTAGAAAAAGCCTTGGATATTCCAAGTATCGGTGGTAAGGACAGCATGAGCGGTAGCTTTGAAGATATAGATGTACCACCTACCCTTATAAGCTTTGCAGTAACTACCGAAAGGGTTGAAAATATAATTTCAAGCGAATTTAAGGAAGCTGATAATGATGTGGTCCTAATTCCACTTCATATGGATGATAGGGGTCTGGTAGACTTAGAACAGTTGAAGGTAAACTACACAAGGATCAAGGAATTGGTAAACAAGGGCTTAGTGAAGGCTGCCATCAGCATCAAGCACGGCGGTATAGCCAGGGCTATTTGTGAAATGGCCTTTGGTAATATGATTGGCTTTAAGTTTGAAGATATAGATAAGGATCAATTATTTAAACCCCTATTTGGCTCTATAATTCTAGAATTAGCTAAGGATGCAGACCTAGCTGAAGAGCTTAAGGGAATAGATTACCAAGTTTTAGGTAGGACCCAAGGATTAAGGACCATTGATATAGCTGGTGAATCCATAGGCCTAGAGGGGCTAGTAAGTTCATGGGAGAGCACCTTAGGGGACATCTTCCCACCATCCAGTGTAGAATTTGATAAGGATATTGAAAGGCTAGGGGGAATTAAGGATATAGGAGTAAGCATAAAGAAGCCTAAGGTTTTAATCCCCATCTTTACAGGAGCTCATGGCGAATATACTCTAGCTCAAAGGTTTGAAGAGGCTGGAGTAGCAGTCAACACCTTCGTATTTAAGACCTTAACTAGGGAAGCAATCCAGGAGTCCTTTAAGGAATTGGCTACAAGGATAAGGGATGCCAATATACTAGCCTTCCCCGATGGGGCAGTCTTAGGAAACGAACCTATATCTGGCGGTAAGCTCTATAAACTAATTTTAGATAATCCCTATGTAAGGGAGGCCATAGAAGACCATATCCACCAAAAGGCAGGTCTGATCTTGGGTATAGGTAACGGCTTCCAAGCCTTGGTTAAATCAGGTCTGATAGATTACGGCAGGGTAAAACCAAATGAGGCTAAGACTACCATAAATAGCAACCAAACTGGAAGATTTATCTCCACCCTGGTGGATGTAAGGGTTAGGTCCAACAAGTCCCCTTGGTTAAGCGGCATGGAGGTAGGCCATGTCTATACCGTTCCCCTAGCAACCTATGAAGGCAGGATCATCCTATCAGAGGTAAATGACACAGTTAAGGAGCAGATTGGAACTGAGTTTGCAAGTCTAAACCTAACGGGATCTCAGCTTAATATCGAGTCCCTAAGCTGCCAGATGGGCAATATCTTCGGTACTTTAACTGCCATCGACAGAGTAGGACCGGACCTATATAAGAATGTAGACATTAAGGGAGAGCACAATATATTTAAAGCCGGTATAAATTATTTCAAATAGGAGGACTAAAGATGAAGGTTAGTATCGTAATGGGTAGTATTTCCGATTCTAAAATAGCCGATAAGGCTACCAGCATATTAGAAAGTTTTAACATCCCCTATGAGCTAAGGGTTATATCAGCCCATAGGACGCCGGATTTGGCAGCGGAATTTGCCAAGAATGCAGAAAAGGAAGGAACGGAGGTTATCATAGCCATAGCTGGTAAGGCAGCCCACCTAGCAGGAGTTATTGCGGGAATTACCCCCCTTCCTGTTATCGGGGTGCCAGCCAAATCCTCAACCCTAGATGGCCTAGATTCACTATTATCAGTAGTTCAAATGCCTAAGGGGGTGCCAGTGGCCACGGTGGCCATAGATGGTGGGGAAAATGCAGCTCTTTTAGCAGCCCAGATCCTGTCAGTTAAGTATCCAGAGATTAGGGAGAAGATGAAGGAATATAAGGAGAAGCTAAAGGAAGAAGTAGAGCAGATGAATAGGGAGCTAAACTCTAAATAAGGAGGCTAAATTTTGAGCGGTGTAGTAGGAGTTTATAGTAAGGATATGGACCATGTATCTAAGCTGGTATATTACGGCCTTTATAGCCTGCAACACAGGGGACAGGTCAGCTCTGGTATTGCTGTAAATAACAATGGTTTTGTAGATTATCATAAGGATTTAGGCTTGGTCCATGAGGTCTTTCCTGCTGAGGTCATGGAAAGGTTGAGGGGCAATATAGCCCTAGGCCATGTACGCTATGGCTTCTCTGAAGAAGGCAGGCATACTAGAAACGTAGAGCCCTTGGTAGTGGGCTATAGGAAGGGAGCCTTGGCCTTGGTTCATGACGGCAAGCTGGTGAACTTTGAGAAAATCAGGGATGAATTGGAGGAGATGGGCAGCATCTTCCAGTCGGACCTGGATGCAGAGGTTATAGCCAACCTTATGGCTAGGTACCACAAGGACGATGTAAATCAGGCTGTTATCAAGGCCTTAGGTGAGATTAGCGGCTCCTACGCCCTGATTATCATGACTAGCGATAGGCTTATAGGAGCCAGGGACCCCTATGGCCTTAAGCCCCTTTCTATAGGGAAATTTAAGGGGGGCTATATCTTGGCCTCTGAAACCTGTGCCTTCGATACCATGGGGGCTGAGTTCATCAGGAATGTTGGTCCAGGAGAGATAATAGTAATCGATGACAAGGGCATAGAGACCATTAAAAATGAGCCAAAACAGAGGAGTTTATGCCTATTCGATATGATCTACTTCGCCAGACCCGACACCAAGTTAGACGGCAGGAGCATCTACTTAAGTAGGAATGAGGCTGGTAGGATCCTAGCCAGGGAGCATCCGGTAGATGCGGATATAGTCATAGGGGCTCCAGATTCAGGTATTGTGGCAGCCATAGGCTATGCCCAGGAATCCAACCTCCCCTATGGGGAGGGTATCGTTAAGAATAGGTATGTAGGCAGGACCTTTATCCAGCCTACACAGGAATTAAGGGACTTAGGTGTAAGGATTAAGCTAAATGCTTTGAAGGAGAATGTGGAAGGTAAGCGGCTGGTCCTGGTAGACGACTCCATAGTAAGGGGAACTACTATAAAGAGGACGGTCAAGATGTTGAAGGATGCTGGAGCCAAGGAAGTCCATGTGAGGATTAGTTCTCCTCCAGTTATTCGCAGCTGCCATTTGGGAATGGATACCCCCAATGAGGACTTCTTAATAGCGGCCAACTATTCCAAGGATGAAATCTGTAAGATGATTGGGGCCGATTCACTGGAGTATTTATCTCTTGAAGGCTTGTTGGAGTCTACGGGACAAAATCAGGGTTACTGTACCGGTTGCTTTACTGGTAATTACCCTATTAATAAGGAGGATTAATATGTCACTAACTTATAAGGATGCAGGTGTGGATAAGGAAGCCGGCTATAGGCAGGTCCAGCTGATTAAGGATATGATTAAAAAGACCCATATAGCAGGAGTAATGTCGGATATAGGAGGTTTTGCTGGCCTATTTCAATTGGATATAGCTGAGTTTAAGGAGCCGGTACTGGTCTCCGGAACCGACGGAGTGGGAACTAAGTTAAAGATTGCCTTTATGATGGATAAACACGACACCATCGGTGAGGACTGTGTGGCCATGTGTGTCAACGACATCCTATGCCAAGGGGCCAAACCACTCTTTTTCCTAGACTATATAGCCACAGGCAAGCTGGTGCCTGAAAATATGGCCAAGATAGTGGAAGGGGTTGCCAATGGCTGTTTAAAGGCTGGCTGTGCCCTAATAGGGGGTGAAACTGCTGAGATGCCTGGATTCTACAAGGATAATGAATATGATGTGGCCGGTTTTTCAGTAGGGGTAGTAGATAAGAGTAAGATTATCGACGGCTCCACCATTAAAGAAGGGGATCTGATCTTAGGTCTTCCCTCATCTGGTATCCACAGCAACGGCTATTCCCTAGTTAGGAAGATCGTCTTTGAAAAGATGAAGATGGATATAGATACTTATGTGGAAGAATTGGGAACATCCATTGGGGAGGAGCTGTTAAAGCCTACTAGGATATATACGAACCCTGTATATGAATTGGTTAAAAACTTCAGCATCAAGGGCCTTGCCCATATAACTGGCGGCGGCTTCTATGAAAACATCCCAAGGATCCTACCTGAAGGCTTGACGGCAGAGATAGATATTGATGTAATTGACACCCCTGTAATCTTCAAGCTACTACAGGATTGGGGCAATATTGAGCTTAAGGAGATGTACTCCACCTTCAATATGGGTGTGGGCATGGTAGTGGTAGTTAATAAGGAAGACTATGACCAAGTTAAGAACTTCCTAGTGGGAAAGGGCGAAAAGTTCTATGAACTTGGACGGATTATAAAGGGCCATGAAGGTGTAAAGCTATGCTAAAGATCGGAGTTTTAATTTCCGGCGGCGGAACTAACCTCCAAGCCATAATCGACAATATAGAAAGGGGATGTATTAAGGGTAAAATCCAGCTGGTTATCTCTAACAAAAAGGCTGCCTATGGCCTGGAGCGAGCTAGAAAGGCTGGTATAGAGGCCCTCTATATAAACCCTAAGGATTATAAGGATAGCCAGGAATATAATCAGAGGCTGATAGAGGAATTAAAGGCTAGAGGGGTGGAGTTGGTAGTCCTGGCAGGATATTTAAAGATCCTTTCTAAGGACTTCATCCAGGCCTTTAGGAACCGGATAATCAACATCCATCCTTCCTTGATTCCAAGCTTCTGCGGGCCCGGCTATTATGGGGAAAGGGTCCATAAGGCCGTCCTGGATTATGGCTGTAGGGTAAGCGGTGCTACTGTCCATATAGTAGATGAGGGGACAGATACGGGGCCAATAGTACTGCAAAAGTGCGTGGAAGTAGACCAGGATGAAACGGTGGAAAGCCTGCAAAAGAAGGTCCTTAAGGTGGAGCATGAGATCCTAGTCGAGGCGGTTAAGCTATTTTGCGAGGGTAGGATCTTCATCTCAGGCAGGCAGGTTAAAATCTTATAAATTTCTAGGAGTGATATTGTGAAAAGGGCTTTAATCAGCGTTTATGATAAGGAAGGTATAGTGGAGTTTGCTAAGGCTTTGGAGGACTTAGGCTGGCAGATCTTTTCAACTGGCGGTACCTCCAGGGCCTTAAAGGAGGCCGGCATTGAGATCTTGGAGATTGAAGAGATTACCAACTTCCCTGAAATCTTAGATGGTAGGGTTAAGACCCTAAATCCTAGGATCCATGGTGGTATTCTCTATAAGAGGGATGATGAAGACCATGTTAAAACCCTAGAGGAGCTAGAAATCGGCTCCATCGATATGGTGGTCAACAACCTCTATCCCTTTGAAAAAATCCTTATGAGTGGGGCTAGCCATGAGGACATCATAGAAAATATCGACATAGGAGGCCCATCCATGATTAGGGCGGCAGCCAAGAACTACAAGTATGTAACTGTAGTGGTGGATCCTAGGGATTATGAAATCGTACTTAATGAGTTAAAAGAAAAGGCTAGTGTCAGCGAAGAGACCAATAGGTACTTGGCTGCAAAGGTCTTTAACTATACGGCCTATTATGATGCCCTAATCTCCAGATACTTCAATGAACTGGCTGGGGATAAATTCCCTGAAAGGTTAACCCTAACCTTTAAGAAGGAGCAGGACCTAAGATATGGAGAAAACCCACACCAGGAGGCAGCCTTCTACAAGGAAATTGGGGATCTAAGGGGTACCTTAGCAGCTGGTAAAAAGCTGCATGGTAAGGAACTATCCTTCAACAACATCAACGATGCCAACGGAGCCTTAAGGGTCCTGAAGGAGTTTGACGAGCCTACTATCGTGGCTGTAAAACATGCTAACCCCTGCGGTATAGGTAGTGGAGAAACTTTAAAAGAGGCCTACATCAAGGCCTATGAATGTGACAAGGAATCCATCTATGGGGGTATAGTGGCAGCCAATAGGGTGGTGGATAAAGATGTGGCTGAGCTTATGAGCCAGATCTTCCTAGAGCTGATATTGGCACCAGGATTTACTGAAGAGGCCTTGGAGATCTTAACTAGGAAGAAGAATATCAGGCTGATTGAAATAGCTGACATCCAGAAGAAAATGGATGGTTTAGATGCTAAGAAGGTCTATGGAGGCCTACTAGTTCAAGATTTAGATAAGGTCCTTTTAGCTGAGGATATGAAGGTGGTTACAAATAGAAAGCCAACTGAGGAGGAGATGGAGGACCTAATCTTTGCCTGGAAGGCAGCTAAGAACATCAACTCCAATGGAGTAGTTTTAGCTAGAAATAAGGCTACAATTGGCTTCGGCCTTGGTGAGGTCAATAGGTTCTGGGCTGTGGAGAAGGCCTTAGAAAGAGGAAAGGATAAGCTGGAAGGCAGCGTACTGGCTTCCGATGGCTTCTTCCCCTTTAAGGATTCCATAGAAATCATTGGTAAATATGGAGTAAAGGCCATAATCCAACCAGGGGGATCCATTAGGGACCAGGAGGTTATCGATGAGGCCAATAGGCATGGTATAGCCATGGTATTTACTGGTATCAGACACTTTAAGCACTAATGGTAGAAAACTAAGGAGGATTAATTATGAAGGTTCTAGTTGTAGGTGGCGGTGGGCGAGAACATGCTTTATGCTGGAAGTTAGCCCAGTCTAACAAGGTTTATAAGATATACTGTGCTCCTGGCAACGGGGGTATAGGTGAGGTAGCTGAGAATGTAAATATTGCTGCCAATGATATTGAAGCTTTACTTGATTTTGCCTTGAAGGAAGGGATAGACCTTACTATAGTAGGGCCAGAGGAGCCCCTGGTTCTTGGAATCGTTGATAGATTTCAAGAGAAGGGCCTAAAGATCTTTGGTGCCAACAAGAAGGCAGCTCAATTAGAGGGCAGTAAGAGCTTTTCCAAAAGCTTTATGGAGAAATACTATGTGCCTACAGCTAGGTATAGAAGCTATGATGATTATAATCTAGCTGTTAAAGACTTAGATGATTTTAAATACCCCTTAGTTGTAAAGGCCGACGGCCTATGCCTAGGTAAAGGAGTTGTAATCTGCCAGACAAAGGAAGAGGCAGAGGCTGTCTTAAAGGAATTCCTAGTAGATAAGATCTTCGGTAGCCAGGGCTGCAGGGTAGTCATAGAGGAATACCTAGACGGCATCGAGGCTTCCTTACTCTGCTTCGTGAGCCAGGGTAAGTTAATTCCTATGGAAAGCGCCAAGGACTATAAGAAGATCTATGAGGGGGATGAGGGCCCAAATACAGGCGGTGTAGGCTGCTATTCACCCAGCCCCTTATTTACTCCTGACCTAAAGGAAAAGATCGACCGAAAGGTGATTAAGAATATCATCCAGGGGATGGAGGAGGAAGGGCTATTTTACAGCGGCATCCTCTTCATAGGTTTGATGATAGTAAATAATGAGCCTTACGTATTGGAATTTAACGTAAGGTTTGGCGATCCAGAGACGGAAGTCCTAATGCCCAGGTTAGAAAGCGACCTGGTAGACCTGATAGAAAAATCCTTAGATGGCAGTATTGAATTTGAAGACCTAAAATGGAAGGATGAGGCCTGCCTAACGGTAGTGGCAACATCAGAAGGCTATCCAGCTAAATACCAAAAGGGCTTTAAGATCACAGGCCTAGACCAGCTAGATAAGGATATAGTAGTTTTCCACAATGGAACTAAATATGAAGATGATAATTTAGTAACTGCAGGAGGGAGGGTGATAAGCGTAACCAGCTTAGGAAGTAGTTTAGAAGAAGCAAGGGAAAAGATTTATAAAAATATCCAAAAGATTGACTTCAAAGGAATATATTACAGAAAAGACATAGGAAAATAAGGAGGATAACAGTGGAAAGTTATTTTAGACTTAAGGAAAACAATACAAATGTAAAAACAGAGATTATGGCAGGTATTACTACTTTTATGACAATGGCTTATATCTTGGCTGTAAACCCATTGATTCTATCTGATTCAGGTATGGATGCTGGTGGGGTATTTACGGCAACAGCCCTATCGGCGGCCATTGCAACCTTAATGATGGCCTTATATGCTAAGTATCCCTTCGGTTTAGCACCAGGAATGGGTTTAAATGCCTTCTTCGCCTATACGGTAGTGTTGGAAATGGGTAGAAGTTGGGAATTTGCTTTAACTGCAGTCTTGTTAGAGGGTATTATATTCATACTATTATCAGCAGTTAATATAAGGGAGAAGATCTTTGAATCCATACCTGTAAACCTTAAAAATGCGGTATCAGTTGGTATCGGACTTTTTATAGCTTTTATAGGTTTATCATCTGCAAATATCGTTACAGCAGGAGACGGTACACTAATAGGACTTGGTGATTTAACTGCACCTTCAGCAGTTGTAACTGTATTAGGTATCTTAATTACTGGCTTTTTATTTGCTAAGAATGTCAAGGGAGCCTTATTATACGGAATTATAATTTCTACTTTAATTGGTATTCCATTAGGGGTTACTCAATTACCTAAAGGATTTACTATTATGAGCTTACCACCTTCCATTAAGGATGTGGCCTTTAAATTTGTAAGCTTTGAAGAAATCTTATCCTTTGACATGTTAGTAGTATTATTTACCTTCCTATTTGTAGATATATTCGATACAGTAGGTACTCTAGCAGGGGTTGCTTCCAAGGCTAACATGCTAGATGAAAAAGGAAGACTTCCAAGGGTAGGTAAGGCCTTGATGGCGGACGCTGTAGGTACAGTTGCAGGTGCTTGCTTAGGTACTTCTACAGTTACTACCTTCGTTGAGTCTGCTTCTGGAGTTGCAGCAGGTGGTAGGACAGGTCTTACAGCTTTAACTACAGCAGCTATGTTCCTATTGGCACTTTTCTTTGCACCTATCTTTACTATTATACCAGCTGAAGCTACAGCACCAGCCCTAATCATAGTTGGACTATTTATGATGGGCTCAGTTAAGAATATTGATTTTGATGATTTCACTGAAGCTATACCAGCCTTCTTAACCATAGTAATGATGCCATTTGCTTATAGTATAGCGGAAGGAATAGTAGCTGGTATGATTACCTATACTATCTTAAAAACAGTTACTGGCAAGACTAAAGAAGTATCAGCGACCATGTGGATATTAACCATCCTGTTCATTGCCAGAATAATATTTATGTAAGCCAGAATAATATTTATATAAGAGGGTCTAAGGATCCTCTTTTTTTAAACTATCCACCTCTTAGGATTATGATAATCTAATAATACTTATCAACTATTCTTAATATTGATATACTACTATTATGGCACTTTATTACTGGGTATAAATAAATTATAAAAATATAAAAGGAGTGAAGGCTTTGAAAACCGATGTTCAAATTGCACAAGAGGCGAAGATGAAACCGATTTCCCGGGTAGCTGAGCAGCTGGGAATAGATGAGGAATTCTTAATCCATTATGGAAAGTATAAGGCTAAGGTCTCCCTAGACCTATTTGATAAATTGAAGGATAAGGAAGACGGAAAGTTAATCCTAGTTACTGCCATAAACCCAACGCCAGCCGGTGAAGGTAAGACTACCACCAATATCGGCCTTTCCATGGGGCTGAATAAAATAGGCAAGAAGGCCATAACAGCCTTAAGGGAACCTTCCCTAGGACCAAGCTTTGGAATAAAGGGGGGAGCTGCCGGGGGAGGTTATGCTCAGGTAGTTCCTATGGAAGATATCAACCTCCACTTTACTGGGGATTTTCATGCTATAACTTCTGCCCACAACCTAATAGCGGCCTTATTAGACAACCATATCCATCAGGGCAATGAATTGGGAATCGACCCTAGGAGAGTAGTTTGGAAGAGGGTACTGGATATGAACGATAGGGCCTTAAGGAATATAGTGGTCGGTTTAGGGGGTAGGACCAATGGAGTGCCCCGGGAAGATGGTTTCGATATAACTGTGGCCTCTGAAATCATGGCTATCTTCTGCCTAGCTGATGATTTAGAAGACTTTAAGGCTAGGGTAGGGGAGATAATCGTAGCCTATAAATACGATGGAAGCCCAGTATATGTAAAGGATCTAAAGGCCCAGGGAGCAGTGGCCTTGTTGATGAAGGATGCTATGGCGCCAAACCTAGTTCAAACCTTAGAAAATACTCCGGCCTTCATCCATGGAGGACCCTTTGCCAATATAGCCCACGGATGTAATTCCATCATAGCTACTAAATTAGCCTTGAAATTAGCCGACTATACTATAACGGAGGCAGGCTTCGGTGCTGACTTAGGGGCAGAGAAGTTCTTCAACATTAAAGCTAGATTCGGTAACTTACAGCCTGATGCTGCAGTAATAGTGGCTACCGTAAGGGCACTAAAACATCATGGTGGCTGTCCTAAGGATGAACTAGGTGTAGAAAATTTAGCCTATCTAGAAAAAGGTTTTGCTAATTTGGAGAAACATATAGAAAATGTCAATAAATTTGGGGTTCCTGTCATTGTAGCCATAAATAAATTCCCAACTGATACGGATAAAGAATTAAATTATGTTATAGATAGGTGTAAGGAAATGGTCATAGAAGCCGTACTTTCAGAAGTATGGGCTAAGGGCGGCGACGGTGCAGTTGAATTAGCTGAAAGGCTTGTGGAATTAGTTGAGACTAAAGAGGCAAACTTTAAGCCTTTGTATGATGTAAATGAAAGCATAAAGGAAAAAATAGAAAAAATTGCTATTGAAATATATGGGGCAGATGGTGTAGATTATACTAAGTCATGTGAAAAACAGATTGCCAATCTTGAGAAGCTAGGCCTAGATAAGATGCCTATATGTATGGCCAAGACCCAGTATTCCTTGTCCGATGATCCAACCTTATTGGCAAGGCCAGAAGGCTTTAGGATTACCGTTAGGGATATTAGGGTTTCTAATGGAGCAGGCTTTTTAGTAGCTCTTACTGGTGATATAATGACTATGCCAGGATTGCCCAAAGTACCGGCAGCAAATAAGCTAGATATACTACCAAGCGGAGAAATTATAGGATTATTTTAGGTAAACGCTTGATGATATTTAGTTAACAAGGTATAATGCTAATGGGAGGTGGATAAGTTGTCTTATAATCCAAAGATTAAGAGTAAGCAAGCTGATGAGCTGTTTGAAGCTATTTTAAAGCTTGAAACCATTGAGGAGTGTTATAGATTTTTTGAAGATATATGTACTATAAAAGAGATTCAAGTCATTGCCCAAAGATTGGAAGTAGCAAAATTACTTAAGAGCAACAAGACCTATAATGAGATAGAAGAAGTTACAGGAGCAAGTACAGCTACTATCAGTAGGATTAACCGTGCTCTAAACTACGGACAGGACGGATATAACATGGTATTTGAAAGATTAGGCTCCACAGGTGAAGGCAACTAATTAGATATTTGTACAAAAATGTAGGATATAAGTCCTACATTTTTTTATTATTTATTTTACTACAAAATTTTCGGTTTAGCTGTAGTCTTCTTACTGATAGCAACTAACATAGGATACGGCCCATTCTAAGTCATATAGAAAAAAGGAATTCCATTTTGGAATTCCTTTTTTAATTCCCTATCTAGGTGTAAAGTTCTCGAATATAAAGAGCTGGAATCTCTTCCTATACCTATCTAACTGTTTTTGTGATGTAATGGTATAGGCTATGGTCAGTGGCCTATAGACTAGCCTACAAAGGGTAAAACTAAAGAAGTGGCTGTATTTATAGTTGTAGGCTATAAAATCTGGTTCCGTCAGGAAGTTTAACATTAGGTTCCTAAGTAGTAAGTTAATAAGCCTCTCCTTTAAATTAGGATTATCATATACATTTTTAGTAGCCAGCTGGCCCCTTATTACATGGGGCCTGTGTTTTTTATACCATATGAGGACCCGGGGATTGAAGGACTCTATACAGTAGACTCCCTTATACCTATCCAAGCAGGGGGCGATTATCTTGCATTGATTCTTCTCATCATCAAAGATCTTTAACTCAACTATTAGGGGAACTTTACCGTCAACCAGGTCCAAGACCTCCTGTAGATGGGGAATCCTCTCATCTGTATCATAAAGCCTTAAGGCTTTAATCTCCTCATAGCTAAGCTCTATTACATCCTTATCTATGCCGCACATCCTCTTTAGATCATCGTCGTGGAAAACTACCGGCACCCCATCCTTAGTAAGCCTTACATCCAACTCAATCCCATAGCCCTTTTCAAGGGCCAGATGAAAGGCTTTAAGGGAGTTTTCTGGTATCCTCCTGCCTTGGTGGAGGCCCCTGTGGGCATAAAAGCTATCTAAAAAATCCTTATAATGTTCCCTATTAAAGCTCTTTGCCTTAATTAGATATAGGTAGATTATAACTACTAATACTAAAATGATAATTATTATAATTAACATATACTCACCCTAGTCTTCATAATCAAAGCTTTCTAGTTTACTGGCCTTCTTTGGAGGTTTAAAATCCCCATGTTTAACCATTAACATGGTACAAAGGGATAGGAGGGAAAAGGTCAAGGCATAGGGAAAGAGGGTCCTATAGGATATCTTTTCCAATAGAAAGCCAGAGAAAACCGGTGTAAAGATCTGGGCTGACATGGAGAAGGTGTAATAAAGGCCCGTATACTTACCTATGTCGCCGCTTTTACTCATCTCCACCACCATGGGGTAGGAGTTGACGTTGATAGCTGCCCAGCCAAGGCCTGTAAAGGCAAAGATTAAGTTGATAACTGGATGGTACTCCAGGAAGAAAAAGCCGCATAGGTAGGATATACTCATGGTGATTATGCCTATGATGATAGTCTTCTTCCTGCCGATGTGGCTTGCTATGAAGCCGATGGGTATATAGCTGACTATAGCAGCTGCAGTAGCTACCATTAGGGCACTGGCAAATCCTCCACCCACCATGCCCCAGACCCGGGTCGCATACCTGGAGAAGGCTGTAGTGACAGCATTATAGGCCGTAAACCAGAGAAAGATAGAGGCCAGGATAAAGTATAGACTCCTCTTTACCTCCCTAGGCATCTCCTTAGCTTCTCCTACTTCCTCCTCCTCAGCCTGATACTCTGGCAGTTTAGATAGTTGATCTTTTAACTTCTTCTCCCTTACGGTGAGTACAAGGATGGTAACTGCTGTAACCATCAAGAGGGCTACAGCTATAAATAGATTTTGGTAATCAGGTAGGTCCACCTTAGGAACCAGCAGCCTTATTAAGAGCAGGGTGATGATGGCGCCTACTGCCCCCATAAGGTTGATGACCGCATTGGCCTTACTCCTCAGTGGCTTGGGTGTTAGATCCGGCATCAAGGCCACTGCAGGAGATCGATATGTACCCATGGATAATAATACAAGGCCTAAGGAGATGAAGAATAGGGGGAAGTTTCTCAACTTAGCTGCATAGGGAATCAGCAGCATAAAGATTACTGCCCCTAGGGTCCCGCCGACGATGAAGGGGGTCCGCTGGCCAAAGCTAGTATCCACCCTGTCGGATAGGGAGCCGAACAAGGGAAGCAAGAATAAGGCCAGGATATTATCTAAGGCCATGATACCCCCTGTTAAGGTTTCCCCTAAACCAAAGTAATTCTGCAGTATTAGGGGAATGATATTATCGTACAACTGCCAGAAGGCACTGATGGATAGAAAGGCTAGGCCTATGAAAAAGGTCCTCTTATAATTTAGTTTCATTTACCCAACTCCTTTATTATTATAATTTCAACATACATAAACCCTGGATGGCGAGGATAAATCAAAGGATGTCTAAATAATTGAAGCTAGTCTTTAGCTATATATTATCTAATAATTCTATAAATAGAAAGAATATCCTCCTATTTAATAAAATAAATTATAATAGGATCTGGGCTGAGCAGATGGATAGGTTCCAGGAAGAATTCATCGGTATGACTGTAGATGAAGTAGAAGACTGGTCCTATAAGTATACATCTGATGTAAACGGTAGACCACTAAAGGCAGAATCAAATAATGAAGAAGATCAAACAAATACGAGGCTTTAACTGATGAGGAGAAGGAGATGTTGGCTGACTTAACATCCAGGGCTACTATGAGCTTAAGGGACAGCCATGGTGACATAAAAGAAGCTATTAAGCAATCCTTCCTAAATGCCAGGGACTTAAGTTTTAGATTA
>JAAYLY010000134.1 GCA_012521625.1 Tissierellia bacterium
ACTATCTATATCCGCCATTTTTAATTTCCTCACATCTTCCTTAGCCTGCTTGCTACCCCCTGCCCTTACATAAACTGCATCATACTCTAATGCTACAGTTACGAAATAGGGCCTGGCACTTCTAATGGAACCTAGAGCTTCTGGATCATTTATTAAATAGAGCCCCAAATATCTAGTATAGGGTGCCTCCACTGGAAATTCATAGATGATTTCAGCATCCTTCAAGCCGGCCTGCCATCTGGCATTAGGGTGGTTATCGAACATTACCGCAACTACCCTTCTATTTACCTTTTCTTCAGGAGCATAAATACCACTTAAGGGTGAAGGGACTCCTTCAACCTCCTCTATCTCCCCTTCCTCCTGTGGTACTTGTCCATCTACCTCTTCTACTATCTCTTCCTCAACCTCCTTCTTTTCCTCCTCAACTAGATTTTTATCTTCCTTCTTACAGGAAAGAAGGTTCATCATTAAAAATATAGCTATTAGTATGTATATTATCCTCTTCATCTTCAATCCCCTTAATTTATGATTTGGAATGCTAAAATAGCTACTAAAATCCCTAAAACAGCCCCTAGGGTGACTTCTATGGCAGTATGGATCTTACCCTCTACCCTACTTTCACCAACTAAGAAGGCTAAGCCATAGGCTAGGGTAACTACTAGGATATTTTCTACTAAAAAAGATATTATGGTCGCTATACAAAAAGCTATGGCAGAATGCCCGCTTACAGTGCCACCCTGAAAATGGGTCCCCCTTCCCCTGTAATATTTAGCCTTAAGGCCTATGGTAAATAGGATGACCAATAAGAGGGATATGAAGGTTAGGTGGATTGGAGATCGCCTAATCTTCATAAAGATGATTTCAGAAAAGGCGCTTAGGCGGTCAAAGAATAAAAGATAGCCTACTATTAAAGCATTTACTGCTGCTATTAAAACTGCCCCTGCAGCTATATCTTTTACTATCCTAGCCAGGGGGTGATAATCCTTGGTAATCATATCTATGGTTTTTTCAATAGCCGTATTGATCATCTCCAAGGTTAAGACTAGGGCAATAGCAAAGAGGAGGATTAAAAACTCCAGCCGAGAGAAGTCAAAAAATAGGCTTAAGCCTAAAACGCCAATGGCTATAATATAGTGGATTAGCATATTCTTCTCGGTCTTTATGGATTGGATAATGCCAGAGACGGCATAATTAAAACTATCGATTAAGCTCCTCTTCATCTTTTCTCCCCTTATCATTCTTGAAAATGCCTAACCGCTTCATTACTTCCTTCTCCTTACTCCTCATGGCCTTCTTTTCCTCTTCCTCCATATGGTCATATCCCATTAAATGTAACATACTATGGGCAGTTAGATAGGCAATTTCCCTTTCCAAGCTATGATTAAATTCCTCAGCCTGTTCCTTGGCCTTTTCTATGGATATGACTATATCGCCTAAGATGGGTAAAAGTCCAAATTCATCCTCTAGGGGAAAGGAGAGGACATCCGTGGGCCTATCTACTCCCCTGTACTCCCTATTAAGCTGTTGGATTTCCTCATTATCCACCAGGGAAACGGAAACCTCATAATCCAACCCCAAGCCTTCCACCAAGAGGGATTCCTTAACTACCCTCTTAATTATTTCCTCTATCTTATCATCTATCTGGATAGGCTGCCTATTATCTATATAAACCTCCATTTATTTACCTCTTCCTTCCCTCTTATTTATTTTCATACTTTTCAAAGGCCTCGATAATTCTTTGAACCAGCGGGTGCCTTACTATGTCAAATTTAGATAGGTAAATTAAGTCAATCCCCTCTATATCCTTTAATATCTTAAGAACTGTCTTTAGGCCCGATTCCTTACCCTTGGGTAAATCCACCTGGGTAACGTCGCCTGTAATGATGGCCTTTGATCCATAGCCTAACCTAGTTAAAAACATCTTCATCTGCTCATTTGTGGTATTTTGAGCTTCATCAAGGATTACATAGGCATTATCCAAGGTCCTTCCCCTCATATAGGCTAGGGGAGCTACTTCAATTAGGCCCTTTTCCATATATCTAATATAATTTTCATAACCTAAAATATCGAATAAGGCATCGTAAATAGGCCTTAAATAGGGGTCAATTTTTTCCTGCAAGTCCCCTGGTAGAAAGCCTAAGCTTTCCCCTGCCTCCACCGCCGGCCTAGTGAGGATTATCCTGTTGACTTCCTTATTTTTAAAGGCCTGGGCTGCCATGGCCACAGCTAGGTAAGTTTTACCAGTCCCAGCAGGACCAATGCCAAAGACTATGTCGCTCCTTCTAATGGCATCTAAATATCTCTTTTGTCCTAGGGTCTTAGGCTTTATACTCTTTCCTGTAGAAGTTACGCAGACAACTTCATTGAGGAGTTCTTTGATGCTATCATCCTTCCCCTCTACTATCAACCTAATGGCATATCTTAAATCCTGCTTTTCCAACCTCTTTTGCACCTTTATTATGTGGATTAGATTCAGCATTAATCTTTCGGCTGAAATTAGGTCAACCTCACTGCCAATTAGCTTTATAAGGCCGTCTCCTACTTTTACCCTAACATTTAATTCCTTTTCGATTATATTTATATTTTCATCTAATTCACCGAATAATTCCCTCATAATATTGTTATCTTCTATAAGTATTTCCTTTTCCAATGTATTTCCCAATATTTACCTCCTAATTTGATATGATTTGTATTTTCCCTATATCTTCAATAGTTTCTATGGTCACTTTTGTCCTTAAAATATTTCCATCTATAGTATAGATGGCATTTCTAGATATGATTTCGCAGCTCTTATGAAGCTGCTTGTTAATTTCCTCAGTAGCTTCCAACTTGCTAGCCTGCTTCAGAAAATCTATATCCTGTTTTATTTCCTTTACCTCTACTTCCCTATAGATATAATTTACAAACTTTATGGGAAATTCAAATCCTAAAAAGTTGAATATACTTTTTTCCTCTACCTCTTCAATATAATTTTCAAAGGGAATTTCTCCAGATAAAAACCTAATCCCCTTGCCATTTATTATTATACCCCTTTGCTTATAAACATTTCCGGTTTCAACCTTCTCCAATTTTACTATAGGTGTTTCAACCATATGGCTGTATCTGGTCTGGGCTAAAACTTGCCCTTCTGCATGGACTAGGTAAATTTCATCAGAATTTTCACTTTCTATGACTCCTGAGATCAAGACATCATTTTCCTCAACTATCTCCCCCTTTTCAACAAGGGCCTCGCCATTTTTGGCTATTACCTTTACAACAACCCCCTTCTTCCTTGCAACTATATTGCAAGGATAAGAGGAATCTACCCTTTCAGGATCTATATCCAATTCCTTTATTTCTACTATCAGCTTAACCCCATTGATCCTAACGTCTATAAAGGATAGGTAATCCAGCTCAGCTAGGATTATCCCTTCTACCTCTTCCTTATCTATCCTGTGTTTAAAGAGACCTTTCTTTATATTATTCTCTTCCAATAGTTTAATTATCTCTTCCTTTGGCGTTTGCTCGGCACCTATGATTTCTATTTTCCATATTATGGATGATAAAAATATAGACAAAACAATAAAAAGCATAAGGCCAAAGATAAAGGTCTTTCTATACCTTATCCTATCTAGGAAGAAGGGAAGGCCCCTTCTTTTCACAACTTCCATTTCACAGCCTAATTTTTGGACTATCTCCTCCAAGGCCCTATAGCCCTCCAAGGAAACTGTCCCCTCTAAGGTACTACTGTCTAACCTATTAACATTCCTTAAGTATATATCCTTCGAAAGGGCTAAATTTAACAGCCTTTCCAGTGTCAATCCTTTTATCCTAATAATAACATAACCCTTTATATAATTCCATATTTTTATGGCCAGCATACAAACACCTCTAACGAATTATTTCAACTTTTTCTATTAAACCATTGATGCTGATCTCCTCCATTAAAACATTTTTTATCTCCAGCCCCTGGCCGGTGATTTTTATCATACCTATCTTGCTATTTATTCTAATTAGGTCATTGGTATACTCGATAATCCCCTTGTGGTTAGTAATATTTATCCTCACATCTCCTATAATTTCAATTTTAGGTAGATCTAAGGCCACATCTAGGGGTAAATCTAAAGCAGTTGTAATAGACTCCTTAAAACGACCCATATCCTTTTTCATGCATATCCCTCCTATTAATAATATGATTACAGAAAGGAGACTATTACCTTTAGCTAATTACTAAATAAAAAAAGAAGGGCAATTAGATACCCTTCTTCATCCTTTGAATACTCTTAGGTTCGGCTAAGATTTCAGACCAAATTACTGCATTTAGAAGCTCTTTATCCAGCTTTGATTGCCTTTTCTTTGTATCAACCAAGTCTTTATCTTGCTCTTTTTGCTCCTTCTGCTCTTCCTTCTCTATCATTTCAACGTAACTAATAAACTTGGGCATATGGGCTTCATCATTGACTAGCTCCACATCCTTAATAGCCTGCAAATTTTTATCTTCAAACTCATAAGGTCTATCTTCTGCCTGGTATTTCTTTAACTCATCATTCCATCTTTTAATCCTATCTTCTAAATTATCTAGCTTACTTCTGCCTCCAGATGTATGTCTTTCACCCTTTTTCAATTCTTCAACCCTTTTCCTTCTTGCTTCTTCTATCTTCTTCTTATCCCCGATGCTCTTAAAGATGGTGTTTATAACTACTGCTATTATGAATATAAAAAAGGATTCCATATGATCACAACCTATCTTTTATCCTTATCATCATCTTCAGCCATCTTAGAAATAGATGCCCGCATATTGGTATCGGCCATTATATTCTTCATGTTATAATAATCCATAACACCTAATTTCCCTTCTCTTAAGGCTTCAGCCATGGCAAGGGGAACTTCTGCCTCTGCTTCCACCAGTTTGGCCCTCATGGCTTGAGTTTCTGCCTTCATCTCCTGTTCCTTAGCAACTGCCATAGCCCTCCTCTCCTCTGCCTTAGCTTGGGCTATCCTCTTATCTGCTTCAGCCTGATCCATCTGTAGCTTAGCACCAATATTCCTACCAACATCTACATCGGCTATATCTATTGAAAGGATTTCAAAGGCTGTACCCGAATCTAAACCTTTTTCTAACACAGTTTGTGAGATGCTATCAGGGTTTTCCAGGACGTCCGTATGGGCCTCGGAACTACCAACGGTAGTTACAATACCTTCCCCTACCCTTGCTATGATAGTTTCTTCCCCAGCACCTCCCACTAACCTATCTATATTAGCCCTAACTGTTACCCTAGCCTTTGCTATAACTTCAATACCATCCTTAGCAACTGCTGAAATCTGGGGTGTCTCTATAACCTTTGGATTTACAGATACTTGAACGGCTTCTAATACATTCCTGCCAGCTAAGTCTATGGCTGCAGCCCTTTCAAATACCAAGGGTATATTGGCCCTCTGGGCTGCTATTAAGGCATCTACAACTGCATTTACATTACCACCAGCTAAATAGTGGGCTTCCAGCTCGTTAATATCTATCTCTAAGCCAGCCTTTGTAGCTTTTATCAGAGGATTTACTATCCTAGATGGGTTAACCCTTCTAAGCCTCATACCTATAAGGGTGGATATCTTTATCTTAACTCCTGAAAAGTAGGCTGTAATCCATAGGCCAACGGGTATAAAGGAGAAGAACAACATAACAATAATAATAATCACTAAGGCAATACCAAATGTAAAAAATATAGATGTATTTCCTAACATAGATTAAACCCTCCTAACGTAGATTTTAGATCCTTCAATTCTCGATATTTCAACCTCAGTTCCCTTTGGGATATAACCTTCATCGGACAAGACGTCTAAACGCTTTCCATCAACTTCAACAAAACCGCTGGGTCTTAATTCTGATACAGCTATACCCCTTTTAGCAACCAAATCTTCACTTACTTCAAAGCTTACATAACCCCTTTCCTTAGTTGTGTCATTGGTAAGGATTATGGATTTAAACAACTTACTCTCAAATCCCCGCTTTACTAATATTATAGCAATTAATGCGGTTATTATTATGGCGATACTGATGGAGAATATCGCATTTAGTACAGAATCCATAGCTAAGACAACTCCAATAATAACGAAAAGGATTCCACTTATACCTGGTAAGCCAAAACCTGGTATAATCATCTCTATTATCAACAGTATGATTCCCAATATGAATAAGGCCAATGAAGTCCAGTTGGAATTTCCTGCTAGGATATTTCCTCCAAAGTATAAGCCAAAGGCCATGATGCTGATGGTACCACCAAGGCCAAAGCCTGGAGCAAGTAATTCTACAACGAATCCTACGAAGGCTATGGTCAATAATAGGCTGCTTAAATAAGGGTTGGAGATATATTTCGCCAATTTTATCTGTAAGCTCTCATCTACCTTAATAAGCTCTGCATCTTTATAGCCAAAATGCTCTAAGATCTCCCTATAATCCTTGGCAATATAATCAGCAATTCCTAAATCTAAGGCTTCTTGGGAAGTTAGGTTGATAAGTTTACCAGCCTCACTTACCCCTTCTACTACTATATCCTTATCAGCCATGCCCTCAATTATCATAAAGTTCCTTCCTCTATAGTTAGCCGTATCCCTTAACCAGGACCTCCACATGGAAAGAACTTTTTCCGTGTTGGGATTAGGCTCAGCAGAACCTATCATGGCATTGGGAGCCATAACTACCTTTTCGCTGGCAATTGTAATTAATACCCCGGCTGATCCGGCCTTCTTATTGACAAAGGAGATAGTTGGTATATTGCTGGACATGATTAGCTCTTTTATATCGTTGGCTTCAGCTATTAAGCCTCCATAGGTATCAATTTCAAAGATTATGGCAGAAACCTCTTCACCTTCTACCTCCTGTAGGCTGTTCTTAAGGAAATTTTTAGTTGCCCTATTTATCTCCCCCTGGATGGGAATTACATAAACTCTTTCCTCCTGTCCAAAGCTTAGGCTGGAAAGGAGGAATAAAAAAAGAAAAAGAATCGTTAGAAATCTTAACCTCCTCAATAATACACCTCCCATATTAACCCTATAATTATAATATTATTCTTTACTAATTTCTTTACCCATTAATTACACCTTTAACAAAGTTTTTAGTAAAAAAGCCTGAGTATAAATACTCAGGCTTTTAATCTAATATGTCAAACATATTGATTTCAACTTCGTCTTTTAGCTTCGTCAGGGGGAGGTCGTCGCTTTAAGTTTGATTAATATTTATGTTTTTTTCTCCTAGCAGCTTCTGATTTCTTTTTTCTTCTAACACTTGGTTTTTCATAATGTTCTCTTTTCCTGACTTCTCCTAAAACGCCAGCACGTGCACATTGTCTTCTAAATCTTTTTAAAGCATTATCAATAGATTCATTTTCGCCTACTCTTACTACTGACATTTACTTCTCCCTCCCCTCGCTACAAGTAAAATTAAATACGCATTTAAATGATGCATACTAGACCATTATACCCTAAGAATAGCCAAAATTCAACTACATTTTTATCCTGGTGGCCACAATAATTGCCTACCAGCTAAGAGATGAAAGTGGATATGGTCTACAGTCTGACCACCATGGTCTTTACAGTTATTTACTATTCTATAACCCTGGTCTAGTTTTTCTTCCTCTGCCAACCTCTTAGCCACTAGGAAGATATGGCCTATTAGATAGGAGTTTTCTTCATTAATATCATCAGCTGATGGGATATGCTCCCTTGGTATTAAGAGTAGATGAACTGGTGCTTGAGGATTTATGTCCTTAAAAACTACCACCTTTTCATCCTCATATACTATTTCTGATGGTATTTCTCCCTTGGCAATCTTACAGAACAGGCAATCAGTCATCCTTTTCACCCCCTATTCGTCCTATTAAATATTCATCATCACAAGCACTTATATAAACATCAACTAATTTTCCTTCTAAATCCCCCATGGCTTCCTCATAGGGAATCTTAACCCTAATATAGTTAGTGGTATATCCTTCATAAAAACCATCTACTTCCTCTTCAACTAGGACTTCCATGCTTTTACCAACTTGCTTTAAGGAGAAGTCCTTCATCAATTGGTTGGCTAGTTTAATCAACCTCTCGCTTCTTTCATTTTTTATACTGCCGTGGATTTGATTTTCAAAGCTAGCAGCAGGGGTACCCTTCCTAGTTGAGTACTTAAAGACATGGATCCTAGAAAAGCCTATTTCCCTAACAAAGTCCAGGGTCTCTTCAAATTCCTCATCCGTTTCAGCTGGAAAACCTACTATAATGTCGGTAGTTATTCCTGCATTAGGCATATAGTTTCTAATAAGCTCTACCTTCTCCTTAAATTCCGCCCTAGTGTACTTCCTATTCATCCTCTTTAGGACGCTATCAGAGCCACTCTGTAATGATAGGTGGAAATGGTCGCAAACCTTCTTGCTCCTCACTAAGGCCTCCATAAATTCCTTTGTTATTAAATTAGGCTCCACCGAACTTAATCTAATCCTTTCTATCCCTTCTATTTGAGCTATCCTCTCAACTACATGATGTAGGCGGATATCTCCTAAGTCCTTACCATAGGAGGCAACATGAATGCCTGTTAGGACTACTTCCTTAAAGCCTGAGGCACTCAGCTTCTCAACTTCCCTTACTATATCTTCAAGCTTCCTACTCCTAATAGGCCCTCTAGCATAAGGGATAATGCAGTAGGAGCAATATTGATTACATCCATCTTGAATCTTTATATAGGCCCTAGTCTTAGATTTTATATCATCTACATTGATCTCTTCAAATTCATCATAGGTCTTTATACTTCTAACTATATTGATCTTTCCATTTTCAGCCTTTGCCCGTTCGCATAGATCTACTATCCTCTTCCTATCGCTTGTTCCTATTATTACGTCTACCCCTTCAATCTTCTCCACCTCTTCCGGTGCCACTTGAGAATAGCAACCTACTACTGCAACTATAGCCTCTCCATTTAATTTCTTTACCTTTCTAATAAACTGCCTTGACTTCCTATCGGAAAGATTAGTCACAGTACATGTATTTATAACATAGATATCGGCCTTTTCATCGTGGCTGACGATGGTATAACCCCTATCTTCAAATAATTTTTCCATAGCTTCTGTTTCATATTGGTTGACTTTACAACCTAAAGTGTAGAAAGCTACCTTGTTCATTAAATCACTCCTAATTCTCCTAGCTGGTACAAGATTATGGTAGATGCCACTAAACCAGCAGTTTCGGTCCTTAAAATCCTAGGCCCAAGGCTTACTACCACAGACCCAATAGCCTTTAAGGCTTCTATCTCCTCTTCTTCAAAACCACCCTCAGGTCCGATTATTAAATTTATATCATTACCCTCCACTGCCTTTAGCCCATCCTTAATACTTAAGTTTTCTTCACTTTCATAGGGTACTATTATATTCTTCTTATCAGACAAGATATCAACCATCTCATTAAACTTTAAAATCCCCTTTATTTGGGGGATATAATCCCTCTTAGATTGTTTAGCCGCTTCTTCTGCTATGGCTTGCCATCTTTCAAGTTTGGAGCTTTCCTTTTTCCCATCCTTAATCTTAGCCACTGACCTAGCAGTTTCAACGGCGTAAAAATCCTTTACCCCTAATTCCACGCATTTTTGGATCACCAGATCCATCTTGCTGCCCTTAGGCAGTCCTTGAAAAAGGGTAATCTCAATCTTAGGCTCACTTTTACCCTCTTCCTGTGATAGGATTTTAGCCCTTATGGTCTTATTTGATATGTCCACTATTTCAGAGATATAGTTAATACCCTGGCAGGAAAGCTCTATCCTTTCACCTTCCCTTAACCTTAAGACATTTTTTATATGGCTAAAATCCTTACCCTCAATGAAAATATGGTCATCTATAATTTGTTCTTTACTTACAAAAAACCTATGCATCCTTACCACCTATTTTTGTGCTATTATACAAACCCATTCTCCCTTAATCTTAGTCTCTAAGATCTTAAAGCCATTTTCAAGTAGGGCCTTTTCAACTAAATCCTTCTTATCTAAGATTATGCCGGAGGTAATAAATATACCCTCTTCCTTTAGGAATCTATCTAAATCCCCAATCATAGTTACAATGATTTCAGCAATTATATTGGATACGATTAGGTCCACCCTATCTTCAAGAACTTCAAATAAATCTCCTTTAAAGACCTCTACCCTATCTTCAACCCCATTTAACTGAATATTCTCCTTGGAAACTTCTACGCATACAGGGTCTATATCTACTGCCACAACCCTTTCAGCCCCTATTTTAGCAGCCACTATACTTAAGATTCCGCTGCCACAGCCAATGTCGTAGATATGGTCTCCTTTATTTAGATAACCTTCTAGGGCTTCAATACACATGGAAGTAGTCTCATGTGTACCCGTTCCAAAGGCCATACCCGGATCCAATTCCACCACTACTTCATTAGGTCCTGCCTGGTAGTCCTCCCAGCTTGGTTTTATGACTATCCTTTCCCCTATCTTGGTAGGCTTATAATACTTTTTCCAATTATTGGCGAAATCTTCATCATCTACAGAATTAAGGATCAGCTCCCCATAAGGATATCCTTCTTCCTCCTGTGGGATTTTGACAATCCTTTCTTTTACAAAGTCTATGATTTTCTCTACTTCTTCAGATTCAGAAAAATAAGCCTTTAGGGTTATGGTATCCATATCTAAGTCAATAGCATTTATATCAAAATAATCCCAACTATCCTTCTCCTTAGATAGGTCTACATAATCCTGTGGGTCCTCTATGGCTAAACCTACTGCTCCAGCCTCATATAGGATATGGGATACAATCTCTTCCTTTTCTGGTCTAGTCTTAACGACAACCTCTATCCACTTCACTCTCTTACACATCCTTTACCATTATCTCTTATAAATTATATCCTAAACTACTTATAAATACTAGTAACGATTACTATTATAAAAAAGAAACAATCACATTTTAGTGATTGTTAATTAAAGGCATCCCTTACCTTTTCGAAGAACTTCTTTTTTTCTCCTTTTTTAAATTTTTCCCCAGCTTCATCGGCAAATTCTAATAACAACTTCTTCTGTTTCTCAGTCAGCTTAGTAGGCACCTCTATATTGACAGTGAAATATAAATCCCCCCTGCCGGCTCCCCTAAGCCTAGGCACACCCTTACCCTTTAACTTAAACCTACTACCCGTCTGAGTTCCTTCCTTTAGGGTAAATTTCTCTATACCCTCTAGGGTTGGGATATCAATTTCGCCACCTAGGGCCGCTTCAACAAAGCTTATGGGGATATCAATAAAGAGGTCGGTGCCTTCCCTTTTAAATACTGGGTCTTCCTTAACAGTAATATAGATATATAGGTCTCCAGGAGGTCCTCCATAGGAGCCGCTTTCACCTTCCCCCCTCAGTGAAATAACAGAACCATTGTCAACCCCTGCAGGAACTTTAACCTTAAGCTTCTTAGTTTTAACTTCCTTACCACTTCCTCCGCAGCTAGGACACTTCTCTTCTATTATCTCCCCAGTTCCATGGCATACATCGCAAGTTCCAACCCTTACAAACCTACCAAAGGGGGTATTTTGTTCATACCTCACCTGACCTGTTCCATTACAAGCTGAACAGGTGCTCTTATTAGTACCGGGCTTAGCTCCTGAGCCATCACAGCTGGAGCAGCTTTCAGTCCTTCTAAATTGAATCTCCTTTTCCGTACCAAAGACGGCTTCCCTGAATTCTAAATTTAAATCATACCTTAAATCGGCTCCCTTAACGGGCCCCTGCCTTCTAGATCTTTGGCTGTAGCTTCCAAAGCCACCAAAGCCGCCACCACCAAAGATATCAAAGATATCGTCAAATATGTCTCCAAATCCACCAAAATCAGCGCCGCCAGCCTGTGGATCTACCCCTGCATGGCCGAAGCGGTCGTATCTAGCCCTTTTTTCAGGGTCACTTAAGACCTCATAGGCCGTATTTACTTCCTTAAATTTTTGTTCTGCCTCTTCATTATCAGGATTTAAGTCCGGATGATATTTCTTAGCCAGTTGGCGATATGCTCTTTTTATCTCATCTTGAGAGGCATCCCTACTTACTCCTAAGATTTCATAGTAGTCCCTCAAGTTTTCACCACCTTCAAATCAAAATTAACGGGTGGACAGAGTCAGTCCACCCCTATTTAACACAATGGAATGCGAAACCGAGGATATTCCCCGATTTCGCACCTTTACTAGTCTTCATCTACAACTTCATAGTCACCATCGACTATGTCGTCATCTCCTGAACCGCTTTCTCCTGCAGCCTGATTCATACCTTGATATAGTCTTTCAGATACCTTATAGAAGGCTTGGGTAAGTTCCTCTGTCTTATTCTTAATATCTTCGATATCATCACCTTCTAAGGCCTTCTTAAGGGCTTCCAGTTTATTATCAATTTCAGCCTTTTCATCTGCTGAAACTTTACCCTCTAGCTCCTTTAAAGATTTTTCCGTTTGATAAACTAAGGAGTCAGCCCTATTTCTAATCTCAATAGCTTCCTGTTTCTTCTTATCCTCTTCAGCGTACCTTTCCGCTTCTTTGATCTTTTCTTGAATTTCCTCTTCAGATAAATTAGTTGATGATGTAATAGTTATAGATTGTTCCTTACCAGTAGCCTTATCCTTAGCTGAAACGTTAACTATACCATTGGCATCTATATCAAAGGTTACTTCGATTTGTGGTACCCCTCTAGGTGCTGGCGCAATACCAGTTAATTGGAATCTACCTAGGGTGGTGTTGTCCTTTGCCATCTTTCTTTCTCCTTGAAGGACGTGGATATCTACAGCCGTTTGATTGTCAGCTGCTGTAGTGAAGATCTGAGACTTCCTAGTTGGAATAGTAGTATTCCTCTCAATTAGGACAGTAGTTACCCCTCCTAGGGTTTCGATACCAAGGGACAATGGGGTTACGTCTAACAGCAATAGGTCCTTAACCTCACCACTTAAGACTCCACCCTGGATAGCTGCACCTAAGGCAACACATTCATCTGGGTTTATGTCCTTATGGGGTTCCTTACCAATTAATTTTTTAACTGCAGCTTGTACTGCTGGTATCCTAGTTGACCCACCAACCAATATTACCTTGTCTATATCGGAAGCTGCTAATCCTGCGTCCTTAAGGGCTAATTTTACAGGTTCAATAGTCTTTTCTACTAGATCGGCTGTCAATTCCTCAAATTTCGCCCTAGTAATATCCATATTTAAGTGAAGCGGGCCTGCTTGAGTAGCAGTTATAAATGGCAGGTTGATATTAGTTGACATGGTGGAAGATAATTCCTTCTTAGCCTTTTCTGCAGCTTCCTTTAACCTTTGTAAACTCATCCTATCCTTAGTTAGGTCAATACCATTTTCCTTCATAAACTGCTCATTTATATATTCTATCAGCTTGTTATCGAAATCGTCTCCACCCAGCTTATTGTTACCCCTAGTTGCCAATACTTCAAATACTCCGTCCCCTAACTCAAGGATGGAAACGTCAAAGGTACCTCCACCTAAGTCATATACCATGATCTTTTGGTTACCCTCTTCCTTATCCATACCATAGGCTAGGGCTGCAGCCGTAGGCTCATTGATAATCCTCTTAACCTCTAAGCCTGCAATCCTACCTGCATCCTTAGTTGCCTGCCTTTGAGCATCTGTAAAGTAAGCAGGTACTGTAATAACAGCTTCTGTTATAGTTTCTCCTAAGTAGCTTTCAGCATCGGCCTTGATCTTAGATAGGATCATAGCTGATATCTCTTGAGGTGTTAACTTCTTACCATCTATTTCTACAGTATGGTCAGTACCCATATATCTTTTTATAGATATAATAGTCCTATCAGGGTTAGTAATTGCCTGTCTCTTGGCAGTTTCACCTACTAACCTTTCCCCATCCTTTGTAAAGGCAACTATAGATGGAGTAGTTCTATTTCCTTCTATGTTAGGAATAATTACTGGTTCTCCACCTTCCATAACTGCAACTGCTGAGTTAGTCGTTCCTAAGTCGATTCCTATTATCTTTCCCATTTATATTCCTCCTATTAATGTCATTTTGATACTATTACCGTTACCGGCCTAAGAACTTTATCCTTAAACTGATATCCTTTTTGTAGGATACCTATGACTGTACCTTCTTCATATTCATCTGACTCCTCCACCATTACTGCATTATGCATGTTCGGATCAAAAGGCTGATGGAGGGCTTCAATTTCCTTAATAGAATTGGATTCTAATATGCCTAGTAGTTGGTTATAGATCATTTTTATACCTTCATAGAAGCTGTTATCCCTATCCTCTTCAGCTTCTAAGGCCCTTTCAAAATTGTCCATTACAGGCAGTAATTCTTTGGCTAAACTTTCTATGCCGTAATCTATGGAATTTTTAATTTTCTCTTCTGATCTTCTTTTCAGATTGTTATAATCTGCCTGCAATCTAGCAATTTGCATCATCAACTCTTCTATCTTTTCATTCTTTTTAGCCAACTCTTCTTGATACTCCTTTTCTAATTCTTCCTTTTCTTCCCTTCCTTGTTCTTCTACTCTTTCCTCTGCTACATCCCCTTCTGTTGCTTCTACTTCTTCATCATTAATTTCATCCTGCAAAGGGATTTCATCTTGAACAAGCTCTTCAGCCTGGTCAAGATTATCTTCTCCCTTATCTCTACCAGCGTTAAGTATCATCTTCTCACCTCTGTATATAATTTTAACCATTCCTCAAGAGAATTTAAACATTTTTTTCCAAGATATTGCTCACATGCCTTGAGAATATCTTTAAAATCCTTATAAGGTTTAGGTAATCCATCCTTGTAGGCCCAATTATGCCGATCTTTCCAACGGTCTTGCCATCAACTGTATAGGTGGCAGTTATGATGCTTATATCCTTAATAGGTGAGTATATATTCTCCTGTCCAATAATTATATCTATATCATCTGATAAGGCTGTGTTTTGAAGTATGTTGATCAATAACTCCTTATCCTCTATGAAGGAGAGAAAGGATTTGGCCTTTTCTATATCCTTATATTCTGGGAAATTCAATATATTGGTTATTCCTTCAGAATACAATTCTATAGTGATCAATTCTTTAATAACATCTGTAAGGGCATTTAAAAGACCCTTTAAGAAATCATCATCAAATTGATATAGGACTATCCGGCCCTGATTCAAGATCTTTAAGATGTCGTCTAGGGTCTTATCCTTAAACTGATGGTATAGATAGTTGGAGATCATATTCAATTCATCCTGGCTAATACCATAGTCTGTCTTATAAATGGAATTTTTAATCAAGCCGTTATTACATACGATTACTGTCAATACTCCTACCCCGTCGATTGGAACCATTTGCAACTGCTTAATATGGCTTCCCTTTAATTTAGGGGTAGCTACTAGGGAGGTGTAGTTGGTAATGGCTGATAATATCTTTGCTGAGCTTTGGATTAAATCCTCCATATTCCAAGATTCCCTGGCCAGAATCTCCTTAATCTTCCTATTGTATATATCGTCCATGGGGGCCATATTTAATTTTAGTAATTGGTCCACATACAACCTATAAGCCTTATCAGAGGGAACTCTACCTGCAGAAGAATGGGGTTTGCTTAAGTAGCCTAATTCTTCCAAGTCTGACATCTCATTTCTTATGGTAGCAGAACTTACCCCTAGTTCATAATTCTTAGATAGAGTACGGGAGCCTACAGGCTCTGCACTTTCTATATAGGATTTGATGACGGCATATAGAACCATCAGCTTCCTTTCATCCAACATAATTCTCACCTCAAACTGCACTCTGGATGCCGTTGTTAGCACTCTAGTTTGGCGAGTGCTAATGCTTACATTTATAAAATATCACTTAGGCTTCAGTTTGTCAATAGATATTACCAATTCTAGTCAGGTAAAAAGTCCACTTCCACTAGATTGGCTAAATCCAATCCCTTATCCGATAATCTTAAAGTCCTTTCATCTTCTACTACTAGGCCGTTTTTCTTATGTTTTTCGATTATTTCTCCGTAAATATCCTTTATATTGAATTTAAAACGGTCCGTAAACTCCCTCTTATCTATGCCCCTTATTAACCTTAGGCCTAATATAAAGTATTCTGCTATTTCAAGTTTCTTATCTATATATTCTTCTTCTACAATAGGCAGGCTGTTAGAACTTAGGGTTTGGATGTATTCCTTTAAGTCTGTGGTGTTGGAAAACCTCCTATTGTTAAAATAGGAATGGCTAGCTAGGCCTAGCCCTATATAGGGTTTGACCTTCCAGTAGACTAAATTATGTTTACACTCATATCCATTATATGCAAAATTAGAAATTTCATAATGATTATACCCCTTCTCCCTTAGATAAGCCCTAACCTGATGGTATAGCCTTCTTTCATCATCTTCATCTAAAAGCTTTATCTTACCATCATGATACCAATTATAGATGGGGGTATTAGGCTCTATAATCAGGCTGTAGTAGGATATATGTTTAATCCCTAATTGAACCAGGCTGGTTACATCCTTTATTCCATCCTCAAGGGTCTGGTCAGGTAGGTTGAAGATTAAGTCCACATTGATATTTTCAAAACCTACTGCTTCTAGTAAGTCATAGGAATGAAAGAAATCTTTTTTATCATGGCTTCTACCTAGCTTTTTTAAAATCCCATCATTTAAAGTCTGTAAACCTAGGCTGATCCTATTGATGCCAGCCTCCCTATATATCTTCAACTTCTCACCATCTAAGGTTTTAGGATTGGCCTCTAGGCTGACTTCCATTTGCCTGTGGATATTAAAATTTTTTTGTATATGTTCTAATATCCTATAGATATATTTACCATCTATGGCAGATGGGGTGCCACCACCAATAAAGATGGTCCTTACCTTATAGTTCTTTAGCCTATCCTTATATGAATCTAATTCTATGATCAAACTCTTAATATAGTCTTCAACCAGGTGGAATTTCCCAGGAAATGAGGCAAAGTCACAATAATGACACTTGCTGGTGCAAAAAGGGATGTGTATATAAATGCTAATATCTTCCATAATACCTCCTTATTATAGGGCTAAATAGCCCATTTAACATAAGAAATGCGACATAGAGTATGTCGCAAATCCTTACTTACTTTCATCATATTTTAATACTGTTAAAAAGGCCTCCTGTGGAACTTCTACAGAGCCTATTTGACGCATTCGCTTCTTACCCTCTTTTTGTTTCTCCAGTAGTTTTCTCTTTCTACTTATGTCTCCACCGTAGCATTTAGCCAATACGTCCTTTCTAAGGGCTTTTATAGTCTCCCTAGCAATGATCTTAGATCCTATGGCTGCCTGTATTGGGATTGCAAATTGATGTCTAGGTATTACATCTACTAATTTTTCAGCTATACTCCTACCCCTTTCATAAGCCTTGTCCCTATGGACTATTAATGAAAAGGCATCCACTAACTGTCCGTTTATCAATATGTCTAGTTTTACTAGGTCAGATTTTACATATCCCTTTAAATCGTAATCTAAGGAGGCATAACCACGGGTCCTGGATTTCAATGCATCGAAGAAGTCGTAGATAACCTCATTTAATGGCAATTCATAATGCATTACCACCCTGGTCTCCTCAAGATATTCCATATTTATAAATTTACCCCTCTTATTTTGGCACAATTCCATAATAGCACCTACATATTCGGTAGGGGTCATAATGGAAGCATCTACTATAGGTTCCTCCATGTATTCGATTTCCGTTGCAGGGGGCATGTTGGTTGGGTTTTGAATCTCTAAAACTTCCCCATTGCTTTTCTTAATCCTATAGATTACACTTGGAGCAGTAGTGATTACATTTAGATTAAATTCCCTGTCTAACCTCTCCTGGATGATTTCCATATGAAGTAGGCCTAAAAAACCACACCTAAAGCCGAAACCTAAAGCTGCTGAGGTTTCTGGTTCAAAAACTAAGGCTGCATCATTTACCTGTAACTTCTCTAAGGCTTCCCTTACGCTGTTAAAGTCCTCCCCTTCAGCTGGATATATACCACAATATACCATAGGTACTACCTCTTTATAGCCTGGCAGGGGCTCTGCCGTAGGATTATGGGCATCTGTTATGGTATCCCCTACCCTTGCTTCCTTTACGTTCTTTATGCTAGCCGTAATAAAACCTACATCTCCAGCCTCTAGCTTATCCACCAGGATATTTTTGGAAGTACTTACGCCTACTTCTACCACTTCAAATTCCTTATCTGTAGCCATCATCTTGATCTTCAT
>JAAYLY010000135.1 GCA_012521625.1 Tissierellia bacterium
CCATAAATTGGATTACCTTTTTACAAAATGGACAGCTTTCCTTATAATATAGCTTCAAATCCCTCATCTATTTCACCCCTATATATTTTATAGCTTCCTTAAATTTTTATTCCTTATTCCTATACCCAATTTGTATTAACTTAAAGCTAATATTCAAATTCCCTTTCTATATAAAGATCCTCTCCATCGGAAGTTATTATAATACTGCCCATTTCATCAGTCCTGAGGATTTCGATATTTTCCATCTCCAACTTTTCTATTACCTCCCAGTGGGGGTGGCCATAGGAATTATCTAATCCGCAGGATATCACCGCATACTGGGGATCAACTACAGCTAAAAATTCATCTGTGGTGGAACTGCTGCTACCATGGTGGCCTAACTTTAATACATCTGCCCTTAGGCTTTCTTCAGGAAATACTTCCAAGATCTCATATTCTGATGCCCTCTCAGCATCTCCTGTAAAGATAAAGCTGGTATTGCCAAAGTCCAACCTATTTACTATGGAGTAATCGTTTAAGCTGGAATAACTATCACTATTGGGCGCCAGTATTTCAAATTCAGCTTCACCTAGGCTATAGGTCATGCCAGGTTTAGGGCTAGTAACCCTTAAGCCCTTATTGGCTATGGCTTCTAATACTTCCTCAAAGGTCCTAGTATTGGCCGGTACCCTAGGCATGATTATAGTACCTATGGGAAAGGCCTCTATGATATCATCTAGTCCCCCTATATGGTCGGCATGGGGATGGGTGCCTATTACATAATCCAGCCTTTCTACCCCTTCATTTTGTAGGTATTCCACCAGGAATTCTCCATCCCAATTATTGCCAGCATCTATCAACATATTGTAAGTAGAATCGGTGTTTCTTTCCTGTATAAAGATGGCATCCCCTTGACCTATATCTATATAGTGGACTATTAGCTGGCCTTCTATAAAAGCTTCTTCCCCTATATAGTCCTCTATATAGTTGATTTCAATATGCTCACAAGCTGATAGGCTTAGGGTTAAAAGCAGGATAATTAACAGGGATAAAAGTATCTTCTTATTAAATTTCCTCATTTAGTCAACTCCTTCTAGACTTAATAGGTCATTTAAAGCTTAATAAGTTTTAGGTTCGGACTTTTAGATTTAAACTTAATAGTTATAGACTCAGACTTGATATTTTACCGAACAGCTATAAGGTTGATATTTACTATGTCTAAGTGATTTCGTATCAACAGGGAAAGTTTTTTAGCTATTAATATAATATGTATAAGATTATAGCAGTTAAAGGAAGATATTACTAATGCTTTCTAAAAAGAAAAAGGACCATCTAAATCCCTCCTATTTTAATTTATAGTCTATAGTCATCTATTAAGCTTACATACTAGTATCTCTTTAAACTATAATTTAATTATAGGGGATTTAAGATGAGCCTATTTTGACCTAGGTCAATAGAGCTTATTTTTACTTATATTTTCTTTAAAATTTCAAATCTCCTTTTGCCGATTTTCTGCCTTTCCAGTCTGGTGAATTTTTCATTCTTTACCTTCTGCTTTTTATCCATACAAAGGCCTAGGATGGTATCTTCCCCGGCCACTTCATATAGGGAATCCAACAGCCTATCAACCATATCTCCTCCATCCTGAGTCCAACTTACCAGCTGGCCATAGGGTAGGTCGGTTATAATGATATCCGGCTTCTCATCTAAGTCAATTGGTCCCAGGGCATCTGCCTGAAAGACCTTAAAGTCCATATCCTTTTTTAGCATTTCCCTTAGCCTAAGGGCGCTTTCCTTTGCCTCATAATGGGATGGCTTATTAAACTCCTCTATCATTTCATGGATTTCCCTTATCCTCTTATTTATTCCCTCCTGCCTTAAGAGGGACAGATTCTTCCTAGCCATCTGAACCATCTCTTCATCTATATCGCTGCCTATTATCCTATTTATAGTATCCTGATTTAAAAATCCTAAAACCGTAAGGAGGTAGCCACCGCCACAGCAGCAGTCGTAGAGGACTATATCCTCATTTTTGGTGGAATATTCCAGACACCTTCCGTAGATCTCCTGGGCCAGCCTTACTGGAAAGTTGGTCATCCCCCTAACCTGATACAAGACCCGGCCGCTGGAAAAGTCTTCATAGTTTTGATTTTTACCATATTTATATTCCATATAAAAAACCTCACAATTCTAATGTTATAGCTCCTTAGTCTTGCTCAATAAGGATACTATGCTTATATTCTACTATA
>JAAYLY010000136.1 GCA_012521625.1 Tissierellia bacterium
ATTTAATATAATAATTTTAATATTCAACTTTAACTTTGCATTAAATAACAAAAAAGCCTTAAAATCCTAAAGGCTTTTAGGGTGGGTATTAAATTAAAACACGGCTCCTTAAAGGAACCGTGTTTAATTTAATAATACTTCTTGCTCTCCATATGCTCTTGCACTGATCTTAAGGCTTCTCCAAATCTTTGGAAGTGGACTACCTCCCTTTCCCTTAAGAATCTTAAAGTATCTATAACTCCTGGGTCATCGCTTATGTTGATCAACCATTCGTATGTTGCCCTAGCCTTTTCTTCCGCCGCCATATTCTCATGTAGGTCCGCCACTGGATCACCCTTAGTATTGATGTAGGCTGCTATCCAGGGTACTCCAGAAGCATCATGTGGGTGTAGGCCCTTACCATGATTTACATAATGGGCTTCAAAGGGCGTTCCCTTAATCTCATCTATGGTAGCATCCTTAGTCAGCTTATATACTAGGGTTCCTATGATCTCCCAGTGGGCTAGTTCTTCAGTCCCTATATCCGTTAAAAGGGCTTTGGCCTTTCCTGTTGGCATACTCCATCTTTGGCTTAAGTATCTTATACCTGCTGATAGTTCCCCATCTGCTCCTCCAAATTGTTCTATAATCATAGCTGCAAGGGTTGGATTGGTAGAATAAACCCTTACAGGATATTGTAAGCGTTTTTCATATATCCACATAAACTTAACCCTCCCTAATAATTAGTAAAGTCAACATCCCAAGGCCATGGATCGTCTACATAGCCCCAAGGATAGTCGCTCATGCTGGTATTCCTAAGTGGGCCGTATCTAGTTTCGTACATTTCCAGTAACTGATGATATCTTCTTGAACTTTCGTTGTGTAATCTTAAAGCATTTTGATCATCTGGCTGATTATCTAAATAGAGGGCAGTCTCAAGAACTACAAAATGCTCCTCCATTATCTCCACTAACAAATCCATTTGATCCCTATCCATAATAATTTCCTCTCCTTTCCTTCTCAGCAGGAGTATATGGTCTATACAATTCTGGGAAAAGGGTTCCCCTCCTTAAAGCCTCCCTACTACTATAAACCCTATTCATAACCTGTATAGGTACATAGCATCTGGCTAATTGTTTATTGCAATTATTTGAAGTTTGGTAATTGGAATTCATTGCTCACCCTCCTTTGACTTGCTACTATACATAATACGCATTTGTCCTACAAAGGGTGTCTAAGTTTTAACATAAAAATAAAAATTTCAGAAAATGGATTTAAAGTGACTATTTGTTATAGCTGCATGATTTTACATGATTATTAAAATTAGATTTACACATAATACTAGTACACAAGAAAATTTACAAAAAATTTGAAAGGAGAATTTAATATGGCAAACAATACAAATAATAATACAAGTAACAAAATTTTAGTACCCGAAGCTCGTCAAGCTTTAAATCAAATGAAGTTAGAAATAGCTTCAGAATTAGGTTTAGCTAACTATGATAACATTGATAAAGGAAACTTACCATCAAGACAAAATGGTTATGTTGGTGGATATATGACTAAGAACCTAGTTAGAATGGCTCAACAAAGTATGAGTGGAATGGCTGGAACTACAGGACAACAACCAGGGGGAACAAGTCAATAAGAGAGA
>JAAYLY010000137.1 GCA_012521625.1 Tissierellia bacterium
ACTTCTTCTTTTCTTATCCTATACCACTTCATCCTTATCCCTCTTCCTATTTTTTCTTTAGCCTGTCCCTATATCTATATAGTTTGTCCTAGGAATTTATGACTGATTTTTGTAGTTAAATATAAATTGTAAATATTTGTTTTTTGGTTAAAATATGATAAGATACTATAGATTAAAAAAGCTTTATAAAGCTTGCTTATGTAAAGGGAGATTATAAATTAATCTTTGGGACTAAATAGATTGTAAGTATATATAAGCATTAGATAGAAAGGTGAAGTTATGAAGAAAAGAGTTATTTTAGGTATGAGTGGAGGTGTCGATTCATCCGTATCAGCCCTACTCTTAAAGGAAGCAGGCTATGAGGTAATCGGCCTTTTTATGAAGAATTGGGATGAAAAGGATGAATTTGGTGTATGTACTGCCACCCAGGACTCAGAGGACGCTAGGCGGGTAGCCCATCAATTGGGAATCCCCTTTTATACCATAAATTTTGAAAAGGAATATTGGGATAAGGTCTTTACCTACTTCCTAGATGAATATAAGAAGGGTAGGACTCCTAATCCGGACATCATGTGTAATCAAGAAATAAAGTTCAATACCTTTTTAGAATATGCCCTTAATCTTGATGCCGACTATATAGCCATGGGCCACTATGCCCGGGTTAAAGAAAGGGATGGTAAATACTACCTACTAAGGGGAAGGGATAGGAATAAGGACCAAAGCTACTTCTTATCTAGGATCGGCCAAAGGGCTTTATCCAAGACCATCTTCCCCATAGGTGATTTGGAAAAATCTGAAGTAAGAAAAATAGCAGAAGACCACCAACTCCACACTGCTAAGAAGAAGGATTCAACTGGCATCTGCTTCATAGGGGAAAGGGACTTTGATGTGTTTTTAGATAAGTACCTCCTATCCAAGGAAGGAGACCTGGTGGACGTTGAAGGAAATGTAGTAGGCAGGCATAAGGGACTTATCCACTACACCCTTGGCCAAAGAAAGGGTTTAGGAATAGGTGGCATAGGTAGTGGTGAACCCTGGTATGTGGTTGGTAAGGACCTTGAGAAAAATATAGTATATGTAGCCCAGGGAGAAAACCATCCTGCCCTATATTCCAAATCCCTAATAGGGGAACAAGCTAAATGGATCTTGGAGGAAGAACCAAGCTTTCCACTTAGGTGTATGGCAAAATTTAGGTATAGGCAGGAGGATATTCCTGTTACTGTCCATAAGTTAGAGGACGGAAACCTTCATATAATATACGATGAACCAGTTAAGGCTGCTACTCCAGGCCAGGCAGCTGTATTATATGATGGGGAAGTATGTCTTGGTAGCAGCATAATTAAATCAATAGAACCATTAGAGGAAAAATACGCACATTTAAACCCATAAATAAAACCCCTTATTTATCCAGAATAAGGGGTTTTAACTATTTCAGCTTTATTATTCAATTTATTTTCATAAATCCTCTTGTCAGCTAGATTGAATATCTTCTTGGTCTTACCTAGGGATGTCTTGGAATAGGCATAGCCTATGGATACCATAATGGGTAACTTTTTATTCTTACTATTGTATTTTGCAACCTCCCTAAGGAGATCGCCGTGTATTTTTTGTAGGTATTCATAGGATTCTCCCTTAATTAATATGACGAATTCGTCTCCACCTATCCTTGCAGTGACTACCTTTTCAGAGCTGAAGGAGTCTATAATCTTGGCAAAATTCTTTAATAATTTATCTCCCTGAAGATGGCCTAATTTATCGTTAATATATTTTAGGTTATCTAGATCACATACGAGGATTCCAATTGATTCGTTCTTCTTATAATGGAGAGTATCCAATTCCTTTTGGAAGAAGGCCCTATTTTTGATACCTGTTAAGCAATCATAATAGCCTAGCTTCCTTAACCTTTCTTCCAGCTCTTTTCTAGCTTGAATATTCCTACAGAAACCCACCAGGGCAACTACATCCCCTTCTTCGTCACGAATAGGTATGGCGATTTCCTCAAGCCAGATATATTGGCCGTGGATATTCCTATATCTTGCCTGTATAGGTTCATTAAAATCTAGTTCACTCCGCCTTTTTTTATCGAAGATCTCCAAATCATCAGGATGGACGCAACTATATGTGATATTGGAATCCTTATAGTGTTCTTCTACTGGAATTCCTATGATTTCCTCAACGGCTGAATTCAAATAGATAAACTTTTGCTCGGGTTTTAATTGAACAAAATAGATGATATCCTTGGATAGTTCCAAAATATTTAACAGCTTCCTTTTATCTAGGTGTTCTCCACCATATAGTCTATCAGTATCTATCAAAGATAGGATTGAGCCATTGGATAAGACATCAAAGGTCTTATCCCCATATTTAGTCTTAAGGGTAACTTTATAATTCTTTTCGTAGTCTGACATCAAATCCATATTACCTTCTACAATAAAGTCGAATATGTTTTTTCCAATCAGCTTATCCCTATCATATCCTAATATACAGCTGCAATTAGGTGAAATATTTTTGATAACTCCTAAATTGTCCAGTTCTATCAGCAGTTCCCTACTGATACTGGGTATAGAGTTCCTATTTTTACCTTCCATATTTCCACCTCATTTAGTACTAACTTTCCATCTATCTTACTATCTAATATTTATATATTCTACATAGTAGTATAAAATACCTTCCTTTTTCTGAATTTTATTTTTTTAAAAAATTAACATTTATTTGTTTTAAGTAGGTAGGGACCCATTGTTTGAACTTATACCCCATTGCTTAAATATAAATCAAATATATGTAAATTTTTAACAAAACTGGAATCAATATAAGTTGCAAGTTCCAAAAACATAAAATCACCCTTTACCTTGCTATTTTAGACAAGATAAAGAGTGATAATACTATGGGTGGTCAATATTCATTATGCTTTTTACATTAACCATAATTCCTATAGCCTTCTTATTATCTAGGATATGAAGGCTACTTTACTCTTCCTCAGGCATTTCCCAGTTATGGTGGACCGCTTGGACGTCGTCGTTATCTTCAAGCATATCTATTAATTTTTCCATCTTCTTAATATCTTCCGGATCTGTAAGTGTAACGGTATTTTGAGGTATATAAGTAAGTTCTGCCATGGCAAACTTATAGCCTGCTTCTGATAAGCCATTTCTTACCCTATCGAAGTCTTCAGGGGCAGTTATGATTTCAAAGCCTTCTTCTTCAGCTTCAAAGTCCTCTGCTCCTAATTCAATGGCCAACATAGTAAGTTCATCCTCATCTATTGAGTCATCCCTTTCTATGGCTATAAGACCCTTCCTATCAAACATAAAGGTAACAGAACCAGATTGTCCTAAGTTTCCTCCAGCCTTGTCGAAGGCGTGTCTAATCTCTGGTGCCGTCCTGTTACGATTATCCGTAAGACATTCTACGAAAACAGCTATTCCAGCTGGGCCATAGCCTTCATATATTATCTCTTCAAAGTTTTGCCCATCTGTTTCGCCGGCACCCCTTTTAATAGCTCTCTCTATATTATCATTAGGCATATTAGCTGCCTTGGCCTTATCTATAGCAGCCTTTAGTGCAGGATTAAATTCAGGATCCGGACCGCCTTCCCTAACCGCTACCATTATTGTTCTAGCTAATTTAGTAAATATTTTACCTCTTTTGGCATCTTCTTTTCCCTTTTTATTCTTTATATTATGCCATTTAGAATGCCCTGCCATCAATTTCACTCTCCTTAATATACTAACCTATATATAATATCACAGTTAAGTAAAAATTTCTATTTATTTTCTAAAGATAGGTGGAAATTCCCTCTTATGTCTGCTCCTTTCGTACATCCTATCTATCTTCTTCTTAATCTCCTCATCTGCCCTTCCCGTTAAAATATACTCATCTAAGACTTCATAACTAAAGCCCATCTCTTCTTCATCAGTCTGGTTAGTCCATAGGCCTGCGGATGGGGCCTTCTCTATTATGATATCAGGGATATTTAAATGTTTAGCCAGTTGCCAGATCTCCTTCTTGACAAAATCGGCTAAGGGAAGTAAGTCTACCCCACTATCACCATGCTTAGTGAAATATCCAACTGTAAATTCCGACTTATTACTGCCACCTACTACTAAATAGCCTAAATTCTGGGCGTAGTAATATAGGGTAGTCATCCTAAGCCTAGGCTTCACATTAGCTGCCGCCATCCTGCTTTTATCTATGGTGAAGCTCCTCATCATGGTGTCGAAGGTTGGAGTTAAATCAACAATTTCAATATCTAAATCCAAGCTTTCTGCCACTAATCTAGCATGCTCCTCATCCTCCGGATGGCTATGACACGGCATAATGATTCCTAAGGCATTTGAAGGAAAGGCTAATTTGCAGATTCCCGCTACCACCGCCGAATCTACACCACCACTTAAACCAAAGACAACACCTTTAGCTCCTGCTGCCTTAACCTTTTCTCTAAGCCATTTTACCAACTCATCTATTACCAACTGGACAGCCTTCATTAAAAAACCTCCATTAAACTATATGCATATATATTTTTAATATGGTGAAATTAATAGGGATATGTTCTTTACAATTATATCATAAAGGAGCTTTTTATGAATAATAATAAATTTAAATTGATGGCTATAGGGGCTGCTGCAGGCCTTTTAAATGGGCTCTTTGGGTCCGGTGGTGGAACTATAGTAGTTCCAGCCCTAGTCTTTATTATGAAGCTGAAGGACTATAAGGCCCATGCAACGGCCATACCTATTATTTTGCCCCTTTCCATCATTAGTGTTATCATCTATCTCTTAAATAATAAAGTTCCTATTAAGATAGCCTTAATGGTAATGGTTGGTGGTCTTATGGGCAGCTATATAGGTGCTAAATTCTTAAACAAAATCCCTGTAAAATATTTAAGGAAGATCTTTGGCAGCGTCATAATCTATACGGCCCTTAGGATGATTTTAAGATGAAGCTGATTCTAATAGGCTTTCTTTCAGGAATAATCAGTGGAATGGGCATCGGCGGGGGTACTGTCCTCATCCCCTCCCTTGTATTCTTCAGTGAATTATCCCAAATAGAGGCCCAGGGTATTAATCTTATAGTCTTTATTCCCATTTCCATAGTTGCCATAATCACCCACCTAAAGCAGGGTAACTTAGAAAGGAAATATATAAAGCCCATGGTCCTGGGAGGGATTATTAGTGCATTGATTGGCTCCTTCTTAGCCATTAAGATCAATGAGGACCGCCTAAGGACATACTTCGGCATCTTCCTCTTGGCCATAGGTATATATGAGTTTTTCAAAAAGGAAAAAGAATAGGTTTAACCTATTCTTCTTCTTTCCTCTTTAGGATTGCATAAACACAGTCGTTTATGACATATTTCAGGCCTAACTCCTCTGCCTTTTCTACCACTTCATCATTGTAGCTACCTGGTTGGAAGAAGATATATTCAATACCCAATTCCTTAGCTTCTTCCAGGCTATTGATGCTGTGCCTTGGAGCTACAACCATATCTACAACTTCTACCTTCTCCGGAATCTCCTTTAAACTATGATAGATCTTTTCTCCTTCAATTTCATCATAGTTGGGATTAACCCCATAGGCTACATAGCCATGTTTTTTTAATATCTTCCAAATCTTATATCCAAATCTATCCTTCTTGGCCGTTACTCCCACAACAGCCCAAACCTTCTTTTCAAGCATTTCATCCCTATTTTTCTTATAGTCCATAAAATCACCTCATCCCTTATATTACCCTATTATATTTCCTATTACACCATTATTTTAGCCTTTTACCATCTAATACTGGTAGATGTAGTATTTCCACTTCTTCGATTTCCACATCCCCATTACAGAAGTTTATGATTGCTTCCTTAAATCTCTCCACTTCCTCCTCATCTATACAGATAGTTATAAGGATTTTTGCCCCGAATTCTGTACCGTCTACCAAATACTCATTTACTAAGAGGTAATTTTCTATCTTCCCATAGTAATGGTAATCTAATTTTATCAAAAGCTTTCTATGGACTCTCATTTCAACTATTTTTGCAGCTTCTAAGCCAATTTTGGCCCCCTTAGTATAGGCCCTTATAAGGCCACCGCTGCCCAATTTGATGCCACCAAAGTATCTAGTGACTACCACCACCACATTCCTAAGGTCTTCCTTCTTTATGACCTCCAGGGCAGGAATACCAGCTGTACCTGAAGGCTCCCCGTCATCATCGAACCTTTGGACGTTGGAATTTTCACCGAATACATAGGCGGATACATTATGGGTTGCATCCCTATGCTTAGTCTTAATCTTTTCTATATACTCCAGGGCATCTTCTTCCGATTCTATGGGTTTTGCATAACCTATAAATCTGGACTTATTTATTATTACCTCGTCCATACCCTCTTTAAATACCGTTCTATAGTTCCCCTTCATTTACACCTTCCTCTGTTTATATTATTTCTAATTATCTAGAAAGTTCTAGAAAGTTAAAATTTCCTTTTTTTAACTATTTACACCTAACCCTATATTAACAGCTAAGTCAATTTATTTCAATTATATAATCCCTATACCTGTTAAAGTCCACTAAGTTTATATGGAGGTTGAAGTAAGTACCGTCAGCTTCATGCTGTAGATCTTTGATTTCATAATTTGTCATCATATAATCTAATATAGCCTGTTCATCATATGGAATCCTCATCTTTACAAATTTAAATTCCTGTGGTAGCTTCTCCTGAATCATTTCCTTTAGCTCATCAATATTAATATCATTCTTAGCCGAAATGAAGATCTTATCCCCTACCAGCTTGCTGTCGTAGATGAGCTTGCCTATATCTACTTTATCCATCTTGTTAAAGACGGTAATCATAGGCTTATCTAAAACCTCCAGATCTTTTAGGACATCTAGGGTTGTCTTAATCTGGATATCTATATCCTTGTTGGAGGCATCAACCACATGGAGGATTAAATCTGCATAGACGGTCTCTTCCATGGTACCCTTAAAGGCCTCTACTAGATGGGTAGGTAGTTTAGATACAAAACCTACCGTGTCCGTCAATAGATAAACTTGACCTTTGGGAAGCCTCCCCCTCCTTAGGGAGGTATCCAGGGTGGCAAAGAGCATATCCTTAACAAAGACCTCCTTACCCCTATCTTCATCCTCCATCAGCTTGTTTAGTAGGGTTGATTTGCCTGCATTAGTATAGCCAACTAAAGCCACAATAGGAAGGTTGGAATCGATTCTCTTCCTCCTTTTAATATCCCTGTTGGCTTCTATATCCTTTAAATGCCTTTCTATATTCTTTATCTCCCTAAGTATATGCCTCCTATCGGTTTCCAATTTTTGTTCACCAGGACCTCTAGTACCGATACCTCCTCCTTCCCTAGACAGATAATCCCTCATGCCCACCAAGCGGGGTAGGCGATATTTTAGCTGTGCCAACTTAACCTGCAGCTTACCCTCCTTAGATACTGCCCTTGTGGCAAAGATATCCAATATTAGATTAGTCCTATCTACTATCTTCCTATCTATAATCTTTTCCAAATTTCTAAGCTGGGCTCCAGATAATTCATCATTAAATACAACCGTATCTATATCCAACTCCTGGCAATAAAGCTTAATCTCCTCAGCCTTACCCTTTCCTATAAAGTAGGCAGGATTTATAGACTCCCTCCTTTGGATTACCCTGGAAATCACAACTCCTCCAGCAGCATGTACTAGTTCCTGGAGTTCGTCCAGAGATACTTCTATTTCAACAGGGTCATCCTCCAGTGCAAGGCCGACGATTAATACTCGCTCCCTTAGATTATTAAGTTTTTCCAATCTATCACCATCCAAGTATTTGTTATTCTTTATTATACCACAAAGGGGACATAATGTATTTATAATCCTTAATCTAAGCTGGCCATAATTATTAGTTTATTAACATTATGGAAAAACTATGCTATAATATTTTTATGTTCTAGACCTTTAGAATATAAGGAGGAAATTATGTCAGATAACAATAAGAAGAAAAAGAAAAAAAATAGATTTACTTTTGGAAAAGGATTAAAGATTTTTCTTATAACATTATCAATCCTGGTATTACTGTCAGGTGGAGCCTTAGCAGGCATGGTCATTTCCATAATTAAAGATGCACCGGAAATAGACCCTAGGCAGGTTAATGCATCCTTAGCCCATACATCATATATCTATGATAGCCAGGGCAACTTAATAGAAAAGGTTGAAGCAGCAGAGTTTAGGACCTATGTAACTCTGGATCAAATGCCTCAACACTTAAAAGATGCCTTTATAGCCATTGAGGACGAAAGATTTTATGAACATCATGGTATAGACCCAAGGGGAATCATAGCTTCCATGGTGGATAATATAAAGGCTGGAGGCATCGTCAGAGGTGCTAGTACCATAACCCAACAGCTGGTTAAAAATGTTTACTTAAGTCCCGATAAACTTTGGTCTAGAAAGATTCAGGAAGCCTATTTGGCCCTACAGATGGAAAGGGTTCTTCATAAGGACCAGATATTGGAAGCCTATTTAAATAGGAACTTCTTCGGCCAAAATGCCTACGGGGTTCAAGAGGCTGCCCAAACATATTTTTCTAAGGATGTTGGAGATCTAACCATAGCTGAATCAGCAATGTTGGCTGGAATCATAAAGAGCACCAGCGCCTACCAGCCCTATATAAGGGTTAGCCCGGAAAATTATGACGCCAACCTACATTACAAGGTAGGGGAAGCTGATATCTTAGGCCAAAAATATATCCTGGTATTTAATCCTAAATCAGTGGAAAGACAAAAGATAGTATTAAGTCAGATGTTAAAACTGGGCATGATAACCGAAGAAGAATATGAAGAAGCATTGGCAGTAGATATGAAGACGGTTTTAAAACCTGGCAAAAAGAAGATATCCGATATTACATCCTACTTTACCGATTATGTTAAGACTGAAACCGTCAATTTGCTAATGGAAAAATTGGGCTATAGTAAAGAGCAGGCGGAGGAAGAATTATTTACTGGAGGACTCCACATCTATACTACTATTGATGTGGAAATGCAGAGGGAATTAGAAGAAGTTTATGATAATTTCGTAGAAATCCTAATAGGTAACACTGCCAATGTTAAAGGGCCCGTATTGGTAGACTGGAATGTAAATAGGTCAGGTGACGTAATCGATGAGAGGGGTAATCTGATCTACTATAAGGAAAGTAACCTATTAAATGAAGATTACGACTTGGTCATAGAAAATGGTACTTATGAAGTCTTAGAAAATGGGGACATAAAGATTAAAAATAAAAAGCTAACCATCTATCCGAAACACATTGATATTGCAGATTACTATAGGATAGATGAAAAGAAAAACCTAGTAACCCATACTGTAGGTTCTATCATTATACCGGAAGATGAATTTAGTGTTGGAGAAAATAAGGAGCTGATCATCAGCAAGAAGTATTTAGATAAGAACGAAGGCTTCTATAGGATTGATGAAAACAATAATTTAATAATCAGCAATTCTTACTTCTATAGAGACCCATACGGCCTAGTTCAGCCCCAATCAGCTTCAGTAATCATCGATTATAGGACTGGTCATATTAAGGCCATTGTAGGGGGTAGGGATGTAGACGGCAATAGGATCTTAAACAGGGCTACTGATTCACGTAGGCAACCTGGTTCAACTATTAAGCCTTTAAGTGCCTACCTACCAGCCCTAGATAATGGATTTACTGCTGCCAGCCCAATAGATGATATCCCCTATTATAGCAATGGGGTCCTATGGCCGAGAAACTGGTATAAGGGTTATAGGGGAATCAACAGCTTAAGAAAGTCTCTAGAACAATCTATAAACGTTAATGCTGTTAAAATGGTAGAGGCGGTTGGAGTTAAGACAGCTATGTCTTACTTAGAAAAGTTAGGCATAATAGACCCTGAGAATCCAGGAGCTGATAGCTTCGTTACTGCCAGCGAAAACAGTTCAACCAACGATGAGAACTTATCAGCCTTAGCCTTAGGTGGTATGACCAAGGGACTTACTCCATTGGAAATAACAGCAGCCTATGGAGCCATAGCCAATGACGGAGTCTATGTAGAACCTATATGTATAACTAAGATTTACGACAAAGATGGAAACCTATTGATTGAAAATACACCTAAAAAGACCACAGTAGTATCTCCTCAGGTAGCATATATTATGGGAGATATAATGAGGACCACAGTTAGTGAAGGTTTAGCAGGTAGGGCAAGGTTATCTAATATGGCTGTTGCCGGCAAGACGGGTACTACTCAACATAATGCCGACATCTGGTTCGTAGGTTATACTCCTTACTATGTATCTGGAGTATGGATTGGAAACGACTCACCTAAGATAACTTTAGCTAGAAGCAGTAGTACGGCAGCCCAATTATGGCAGCATATTAATACTAAAATCCATGAAGGTCTAGAGAGTAAGACTAGCTTCAATAGGCCAGAGGGTATAGTAACAGCCAATGTATGTACTCAATCTGGTAAATTACCCACACCGCTGTGCACCCAAGATCCAAGGCATGTGGTCAGGTCAGAAATCTTTGCTCCAGGCACGGTGCCAAAGGAATATTGCGATGTCCACGTGGAAGTTACAATAGATACTAGCACAGGAAAGATTGCCAATGAATACTGTCCAGACGATCTGGTGGAAACTAGGGTATTTATACAGCGTACACCACCTTATAATCCAGCAGACCATAATGGAATAACTCCAGCTGACTTCCAATATAGTGCACCGACAGAAGTATGTGATGAACATAATGAAGAAACTGCCATAAGAGATGAATTGGAGGATCTGTTCCAGTGGCCTTGGGACTGGTGGAATAACGGAGACGATGACAATAACAGTGGAAACAACAGCCACAATAATGGAAATGGCAACGAAAATGGTAATAGTAATAGTAATAGTAATGGTAATGGTAATGGTAATGGTAGGAATAATGGTGGTAGAAATGGAAATGGCAACGGAAATGGTAGAAATGATGGACAGAATGGTAACAACGAAGATAGTATAAACGTAAACGGCAACAACCTTAATCCAAATAATAATTAAGACTAAGGATTTTCCTTAGTCTTTTGTTTTTGGATCGAAGATTAAAGCCATTATATATCCAAAGAATATGGCTGCTGCCACCCCACCGGCCCCGGCCTTAGCCCCTCCAGCAAAGGCGCCAAAGATTCCATCTTTCTTAGCTCCTTCTATTGCCCCCCTTGCTAGAGTATATCCAAAGCCTGGTATGGGGGTTTTAGCACCTGCCCCGCCGAATTCCACAATAGGGTCATAAAGACCTAGTGCACCCAGGATTACACCAATAGTTAAAAAGGACACCAATATATGGGCAGGCATCAATTTCGTTCTATCTAAAAGGATTTGACCTATTACGCAAATTCCTCCTCCTACTATAAAGGCCTTCAAATAATCCATCTACATCACCTGCTCATTATTTATATCTATTGTAACTGCATGGGCTATACTGGGTATAGATTCACCCTGTTGGTTTATAGTGGTTGAGTGTAAGGCTCCTGTGGCCATAAATAGGACCCTCTTGAACCTGCCCTTCTTCATCTCCTTTAGGATGTAGCCATTAAAGACTACAGCTGAACAACCACAGCCACTACCACCAGCATGGGTATCCTGGGTATTGGGGTTGAAGATTTCTACGCCACAGTCTGTATAGTTTTTGCTTATGTCATAGCCCTTTTCCTTCATAAGATCTATAACAATGGATTTTCCTACTATGCCTAAATCCCCTGAGATTATTAAATCGTAGTCACTAGGC
>JAAYLY010000138.1 GCA_012521625.1 Tissierellia bacterium
AGGGATTTTGATTTTCAAACTATGACTAGGTATGTAGGTATCATGGTATTTTTAGTCCTAGGATTTTTCTATATCCCTGTCCTTGGAAGGAAGGATATGGATTACGAATTCAGGATTATAGATATCTTTAAAAAGCTATTTGTAACCGCCGTCTACAGCCTAGTTCTACTAATAGGTATATTTGCAATCTTATTCACTATCGATAGTTTATTTAATATTGATATAGATTCTAAGTTTTATTTTTATATATTCCTAGTAATCTTCTTCATCTTTGCAATATCCTATTTTCTATCTAAGCTACCAGAGCTAGGAAAGGTGTACGAAGATTCCTATCCTCAAGCCTTGAGGGTCCTTTTAAATTATATAGTCATCCCACTAATAAGCATCTATACCCTCATACTATATCTATATTTTGCTAAGATTCTCATAAGCTGGCAATGGCCCAAGGGCCTAGTATCCCACCTGGTAATCTGGTATAGCTCCTTAAGTATAGGGGTAATATTCCTAATTACTCCACTATTAGAGAGGGATAAGATAAGCAGGTACTTTAACTTCCTCTTTCCTAAGCTGGTATTGCCAGTTTTAGTGATGATGTTCTTATCTATAGGACAGAGGATTAAGCAATATGGCTTTACTGAAAATAGGTATTTTATCTTAGTCTTAGGAATATGGGTTACTGTCATGATGCTGTACTTCTCCATCAGGAGGGATAGGAAGAATACCTTCATCCCCATATCCCTATCCCTAGTAGTATTAATATCAGTTTTGGGACCTTTAAGTAGCTTTAATATATCAAAATATAGCCAAAATAAGAGGTTAAATGATATATTAAGGAAAAATAGTATGCTTTCAGGAATGGGAATAGTTAAGAATCCTGAAATAACTAAGGAAGACCAGAGGCAGATAAACAATATAATCCACTACTTTGCTTCTAAACATTCCTTAGAGGATGTTAAAGTTTTAAAAGATAATTTTACTACCGACCAGATGGAAGAGGTCTTCGGCTTTAAATACCAGCCGGATATCTGGGGTATTGATTCCAATGAAAGGTACTTCTACTATGGCCTAGATGTATTTAATAATCCAATTGAAATCCAGGACTACACCCACTACATCCAACTTACCCAGTGGCTTGATGATAAGGCTGAAGTGGAAGTTGAAGACTTGAAGATTTCAGGTAGTAAAAGATTAAGTATAAGTAGGGGAGATAATAGGGGAGATAAGAATCCTTTCATAATAGATTTAGAAGAAAGGGCTATAGAGATAGTTAAGAAATTGAACTTGGAAGATAAAAATCTGATTAAACCAGATGAGATGAGCGTAGAAATCCATGGGGATATGAAGGTTAAGATTATCTTTACTAATATATCTGGAGCAGAAGTGGACGGTAGAGTAGAAATTAGAAATCTAGAGTATATCTTGTTGTTAGATTATCCTTATTAGATTATAGATTAAGAGGAAGGTGATTTTATGAAGGAGATATATTTAGCAGGAGGATGCTTCTGGGGAGTGGAAGAATATATGTCAAGGCTGGAAGGGGTAGTAGATACGGAAGTAGGCTATGCCAACGGCCATAAGGAAAACCCCAGCTATGAAGAAGTATGCACTGGCATCACCGGCCATGCAGAAACCACCTATGTTAAATACGACGAAAATATCATCAGCTTAGAGGAACTTTTAAATAAGTTCTGGAAGATTATCGACCCTACCCTTTTAAATAGGCAGGGACCAGATATAGGCCACCAATACAGGACCGGCATCTATTATGTAGATGAAGGTGACCTTCCTATAATCATGAAGACCCTTAAAGAGCAGGAGAAAAAATACCATAAGCCTATTGTAACGGAAGTTGAGCCCCTTAGGGTGTTTTATCCAGCTGAGGAATACCACCAGGATTACCTAAAGAAGAATCCTGACGGCTACTGTCATATAGATTTAAGCATAGAATAATATAGTTAGCATAGAAACATAGTTAGAGAGAAACATAGTTAGA
>JAAYLY010000139.1 GCA_012521625.1 Tissierellia bacterium
GGGAGGAGAAGATTAAGGAGGACTGGAGGCAGCTTAATAGGGATAGGGAAAGGATTTTGAACAAGTACTTCCCAAGCCTGGACCAGTCCCAGATTATATATCTTCTGAATCATCTAATTAAGGATGAAAATATTTGGGTGGAAGACTTAAACTTTAACAGGCCTAGTTCTGAAATCCTAGGTGACTTAGAAGTTCCTATGATGGAGGTAGACATGCCCTTTGAGGGCCAATATGATCAGGTTTTAAACTTGATTTCCGCCATTAAGGCCAGTCCAAGGAAAATCCTTATAGATAACCTATCCCTAGATAGGTGGGATGGGGAAAATATTGCAGGTTCCATGTCCCTTCAAATCTACAGCCTGGAGGGGATTGCAGATCTGGATCCTATAGTCATCCCTGTGGAAGGGGTGGAAAACGATGAAGATGTCATTCCCTTTGCTCCCTATGATGACTATGCAGGAGACCCAGCCTATGGAGATGGTTATGATGGGGAATCACCTATTGGGGATGACTATAGTTATGGGGATGACTATAGTTATGGGGAAGACTTTGAAGAGAGGCCTGACCTAAAGGAGGGGATGAAGAAGGAAGTTTTACACGAATTTGATACTATAAATTATAGCTTTATACCCTCCCACCCCCATATTAAGGGAAGGGTTTATCCCTCCAGCCTTAAGAAGTCCGGCAGTTGCTCATTACGCTTTGAGTATCATATAATTGCCCTGGAGGAGGACAATAGGGCTTATGTGGACCTTTCTAAGGCCAATATTAGCTTAGGCTATCCTCCTGAAACCATAGGTGTCTGGGTCCATTCCTATGGCTACTCGCCGGGAATTTTGGGTATAAGGTTTATGACCCAGAGTAGGGAGTTTATAGATGTAACCTTGTCGGAAGGCATCTCCTGGTTGGGATGGAAGTACCTAGAGCTATCAGCTCCTGAAGACTTAAGCTTGTATCCCCTAAGGGTGGACAAGGTCTACCTCCAGCTGCCCTATGACAGGGATGATTATGGGGTATTAGTCTTAGATAAGATGGAGGCCTTTTATAGGCAGGATCCTTCCCAAGGCTATGGGGATAGTGATGGTGCTTATATCTTCTATCTGGTTAAGGTTGGGGATACCTTAGAGGGGATTGCCAAGGAAATATACGGAAGCAGGGAGTATATAAGGGAGATTATGGAATTAAACGATATAAGAGATGCTAATAGCTTACCAGTAGGTAAAGTGCTGGTCCTAAGAAGGCCTTAAGGGGTGAGGAGATGTATAGAAGGTTAATAGCCACAGTCTTACTTTTAATTATGATATTTAACTTTACTATAGTTTTTGCCGAAGAAATAGACCCAAGGGATGCAGGTTATAACGATGGTTTAATCTATGTATTATCTAAGTATAATTATGGGCAGGAAATACCAATTAGTCCTCTTTTACCTAAGGATTCTGAAATCTATGAAAAATACCAGGACTACTTGTCCACTAAGACCCAGTCCCAAAGGAGGCAGTTTTATACCGACTATAGGTCTGCCTATAGGGAGGGCTATAGGGAAGGTCGAGAGCTTTTAAGGTCCACCCAGCCCTCTGGGGATGTGGAGGTAAACTATGCTCATTCCTTTGGGAGTATACTGGGTGAGATCTATGCCTATAGGGATTATCAGCTGGGGGTAAAATCCAACTGGCTTAAGGCCATTCCAAGCAACAAGGCCATAATGGAGATCTTTGACTTAAGTAGGGAAAGCTCTGCCTACAGGGCAGTCTTCCTATCTAGATTTAGGGAAAGCTTCAAGGCTTCCTATGAGGCCTCCTATGAATATGCCCACTTTAATATAGAAGAAAGCCTCTTGGCATCTGCAGTAGAGAGTGGTAGGCAGCTAGGTTTTAACATGGGTAGCATCTATGGTGGCAGGGATTTTGCTAATAATTTGAAGGCTGATTACAAGAGGGATATGCCTAAGGACCTTAGCCTAATTAGTGAATTTAATCTGGATAACTTTTCCAAGGAATATAGGCTTGGCTTTATAAATGGCTTTAAAGAGGGCTATGAGGAAGGCTATAGGAAGGCCTACTATAATTCCTACCAGGAAATTGTAGACTGGGGTAGGGAGGCGGGCCGGCAAAGGGGTCAAAGCTTGGCCCAGGAAGACTTCGTTTTGGCAAAGGATATGAACTGGTTAAGGCATAAGGATGATTCGGCCATACAAAGGGAGTATAGGCTGGCCTATTATTCCACCGCCTATAGGGGAAGCTTTATGATGGGCTTCTGGCTAGGCTTTGCTGAAGGCTATGAGGATAGTTACAAGTCCTTGGTGGGGGAGGAAGTTAATGGAAAGATAGCCTCTGCCATCATCCATCTAGATGGGGGAGTGGTAGCCAGCAGCAATGGTAATATAAGTATGGAAATTCAGCCATCTACCTTTTACAAGCAGGTAGCTTTGAGGATTGAAAGGGTCTTTTATGATGGCTATAGGCTTGATGAGGGACGCTATATAAAGGCTTCGGATATCTACAATATTAGGCTATCTAACCCCAGCAAGGATTTGGATAATTCTAAGGAAATAGAACTTAAGTTTAAGTACCATGGGGATTGGTCAGGAGGAATCTACAAGTGGGTAGGGGATAGTTGGCAGTATATTCCTTCAAGGCTTAAGGAGGGCTACCTGGTGGCTGAAATAAGGCCAGATAGCCTTAAGGCAGGGGATAACTTATATAGGATTCTTATGGATAGGGATTACCAGGTCCTCATGGATATTAGAAGCCACTGGGCCAGGGATGAGATTGAAACCCTCTATAGGAGGGATATAGTCCGGGGCTATGGGGACCAGACCTTTAAACCAGATAACTATATTAGCAGGGGGGAATTCCTAACCCTCTTAAGCCGGGCCTTTAACTGGCAGCTGCCTAAGGATAGGGATAATATCAAGAATTTCAAGGACTACAAAGACTTTGGCTACCTAGAGGGGGTTATAAGCTATTCAGTAGCCAAGGGCTATATCAGGGGCTATGAGGACAATACCTTTAGGCCTAGTAGAAATATAACCTATAGGGAAGTGGAGGCCATCATTACAAGGCTAGTGAAGGATTCTAATTTTAGATGGTCTAATATAGCTGAAAAGCTCCTTTACCAAAGGCAAGTCAGGTCTAACAGCTACGCTAGTATGAACAATAGAATAACACGGGCTGAAGTTGCATATATGCTCTATCTTTTAAAGGAATGGGGATATTGAGATGACAGCTAGGAAGGGTTATACATTAATAGAGATATTAATAGTTATAGCCCTTTTTTCTATCCTCTTGTCCCTAGCCCTACCTAACTTGAACTTTTATCTAAACTTCATGGAGAGGCAGGAGATGGAGGAGTTTAGGAATGACCTACTCTATGCCAGGAATATGGCCATACTTGAAAACCGCTACTATATAGTATATTTCTTCCAGGACCTTAACTCCTATATGATTAAAACTGGTGAGCATAGCCCAGCTATTAAGAACAAGACCTTCAATAATGGCTTAAGGCTTTCTAAGAATAGTACTACTACCAACTTTACTTTTACCTCAACTGGGGCTCCAGCCAACAGTGGTACAGTTTATATCGTCAACAGGAAGGGAAGAAGGTATAGGGTTACTCTATCACCGGCTACGGGAAGGATTGAAGTGAAATTAGAATGAGGATTCTAGATGAAGAAGATGGGAAAGGGTAGAATAAATCTTAGTCAAGCTTTTATCTTAATGGAAGTGCTGGCAGGCCTCTTCCTATTAGGTTTATTAGGGCTTGTAGGTTTAAGTATATTAACTTCCTCTTATTCCCATTTTAATAGGATAAGGCTTTTGACGGAGATGAATTACCTAGCTGAAAGCGTTTACGAAAGAATGTCCAGCCAGGATCCCTACTGTAAGGAGTTACTAGATGAGCTTTCTTATAGGGATGAGCTTATATATTTGGATTTAGATGGGGAAGTCTTAGATAAGTATGAAGTAAGGATCTTAAAGGTAAGGGAAGAGGATAAGTTGATGGAGGTTTCCATCATCATTAAATATTTAGATGGTGAGGGTGAAGGTCTAGATGTGGAGTTTAAGGGAAGTATCCTCAAGGAGGAAGGCCTTTACCATTATTGAGTTCTTACTGGGCATTGCCATAATCTCCATCCTCCTAAGCAGCATCTATAGTTTAATCTTTTTTACTATGAATATTAAGGATAGAACAGATGAAATAGACCTAAGCCTGTACAAGGGCCGCTATGCCATGGAATATATCAAGAAGGAGATTTTGTCTGCAGATAAGATTGTATCCAGCTCTAAATTTAAGGAATTAGATGAAATCTTTCCCTACAACATAGGCTTTGTAACTGTGGCAAAAGAAAGGGACTACGATACAGATGGTAGGATAAGGGCTGTAAATTATAACTACCGGACCTACTACCAAAAGGATAATGAATTGATCAGGATAGCCTATAATAGCCCCAAGGACTCCCTCTACGATGGCAGGCTTTTTACAGGCTATAACCAAGTCATAACTGGTTTAAAGGCCTTAGATAGGTCTAGCCTAAATGAGGATGGCTATATAAGGATTAGTTTTCAGTTAGATGAGGAAAATAACTTGCTGATTTTTAACAGCCATATCAGCATAAGATGTCCCGTGGAGTTTTGAGGTGTATTATGGATAAGAAGGGTTTTATCTCATTCTTTTCACTTATCTTACTAACCCTAGTCCTACTAACCTCCACCTATATCCTATACCTGGGAAGGCTTCAGACCCATATAGTTATGAATAGCAATAAAAACATCCAGGCCAGGATATTAACTGACCATATGCTTAACAAGCTTTTATATCAGGAGGATAATTTTGAAAGGATAATTCTGCCAGAAATTATCAGAATAGTCAGACTTAAACTTCCCCCCTATAGCTTTAAGGATACAGATGGGGATGGAATACCTGATGGTAACAGCTTAACCATCCCCAGTTATATAGATACTGAGTCTATTATAAAGAAGGCCACCATCAGGCTGGAAGGTTCTGAAGGGGCCTTTAGATTAGAACCCTTACCAGCCAACTTCCATGAGGAAACTGAAATGGTCCTTCGGCTGGAGACTGAATACCAGGGCATAAGAAATGAAATAATAGCTAGGGGAGAAATCATCAATAAAATCTTTGAAATTGAGGAAAGCTATATTACAGAAGTTAATCTAAAGGAAGACCTAATAGAGGACTTCTACTCCCTTATGGCTTATATGGATGAAAGGATCCTTGACCATGACCCTAAAACATCCATAAACAAGTTTAACCTAAGGGCTCAGGGCCGAATTGGTAAAAATAAAATTGAAGAAATTGCAGAGGATGGCACTAAGACCACTTATTCTTACGCAAACCCAGTCCAAATAAATATTAAGGGGGAAGATTCTAGCTGGGAGATAAATAGTCAGGACGGTAGCAAGATTAAGTTACTAGGAAATATCTACTGCCAAGGACAACTTATCATCCGCTCTCCCTTGGAGCTGGAGGGTAACCTAATCTTAGATAATGCAAGACTAGTTGTGGAAGCAGATACTAAGCCTATAATTAGGGGTAAGATCCTAGCCAAGAATAGCCAGCTAGATAGGGAAATGCTAGACTTAAAGCCTGAAAAGAAGTATATCTACAGGGCTGGTTCTTACCTGCCTGGCTTCATCCGCTTAAAAATTAATGTTATTAAAAAATAAATTATGGCCATAATACAAAATATATGAATTAACTCTTGTGGTAAATATTAGATACTGATATAATAGCAATGATAGTAATGTTTGTTAATGAGAATAGAGTGGAGGTTTAAAGATGATTTCAGCAGGAGACATTAGAAAAGGAATTACATTCGTATACGAAGGAGATGTATATCAAGTAATAGATTTTCAACACGTTAAGCCAGGGAAGGGTGCAGCCTTTGTTAGGACTAAGATCAAGAACGTAATGACTGGTACCATCAAGGACGTTACTCTAAATCCTAGTGAAAAGTTTGAAAGGGCTAACATAGAAACGAAGGAAATGCAGTACCTATACAACGATGGTGAATTATACTACTTCATGGACAATGAAACCTACGAACAGCTACCATTAGAAAGGGAAGCTGTGGAAGATTCTATAAAATTCCTAAAGGAAAATGATACTGCCACAATTCGTTTTTATAAAGGAAAGCCTTTTGAAGTAATGGCACCTAATTTCGTTGAATTGGAAGTAGTTGAAACAGAACCAGGCGTAAAAGGAGATACAGCTACAGGAGCAACTAAACCGGCAACTGTTGAAACTGGTTATACTTTAAACGTACCCCTATTTGTTAACATAGGAGACATTATTAGAATCGACACTAGAACTGGGGAATATATGTCTAGAATATAATATAAACGGAGGGATAAAAAATGGATTATCTATTCCAAAGAGTATCTTACTTACAAGGCTTAGCAGATGGATTAGGTGTAGACGAAAGCACCAAGGAGGGTAAGCTACTTATCCAAATCATAGAAGTATTAGGAGAATTTGCAGAAGTATTAGAAGAAGTAGTGGAAGAGCAAAGGGACTTAGAAGAGTATGTTAACTATATAGACGAGGACCTATCAGATGTGGAAGACGAAATCTACGATTTAGATGAATATGATGACGATGATTTCGACTTCGATGAATTCGATGATTGCTGCCATGATGAGCACTCAGCCTGCTACTATGATGAAGATGAATTCGAAGATTTTGAAGATGACGAAGAGTACGAAGACTAGTTAGTTTAAAATCCTAGAACCAAGGGTTCTAGGATTTTTTTATGCCTTTCAATCCTAATACTAATTTAGCATTATATGCCTTTTTAAATACTTAAATTTCCTAAGCTTTATATGCCTTTCTTTTACTTAGTTCTTATAAGCATTATAAAGTCATATATGCTTTAATTTTTTTCTGACCTTTTTAAAAGGCCATTTTTTTATTTTCTAGGAATATTTAATAAAGGCCATCATAGAATTTACTATAAAGGGGGACATGTTATGGAGAAGGAAATAGATATCTTTGAAAATGTCTTGGAATATATAAGTAGGGATGTAAGGAGGATACTTAAAGCCATTCCTGAGGATGTCAAAGGCAGGGTTGAAGAGATCCGCCTTAGAAATGGCAGCCCCTTAAATATCTACCTAGATGGAAAGGATTTTTTTATAACAAAAGCTTCTAAGATGTCCAGGCTTAGCCATGAGGCCTACATAGTAGATGGGGAGGATATAAACAACTCCTTCCAGCTGATAACCAACCACTCGGTATATGCCTTTTCTGAAGATATTAGGAAGGGTTATATAACCATAAGGGGTGGCCACAGGGTTGGCATAGGAGGCAAAGTAGTATACAACAAGGAGGGCATTGAATTTATCAACACCATTTCCTCCTTAAATATCAGGATCGCCAGGCAGAAGAAGGGGGTTTCCAACCACCTCCTACCCTATTTAATAGATAAGGTTATGAACCCCTATAACACCCTCATAATTTCACCACCCCAGTGTGGTAAGACTACCCTACTTAGGGATATAGTCAGGAACCTAAGTAATGGCAAGTCCACCGTCAGGGGTTTTAAAATCAGCCTAATAGATGAAAGGTCGGAGCTGGCAGGGGTTTACAATGGAATACCCCAGCTGGACGTAGGCATCAGGACCGATGTTTTAGATGGCTGCTTAAAGGCTGATGGCATCATGATGGTCATTAGGGCCATGTCTCCAGACATTATAGCTGTAGATGAAATAGGGGGGGCAGAGGATATTAGGGCCATTTATGAAGCACTAAGGGCTGGCATTAAGTTGATTGCCACCATCCACGGTAAGGACCTGGAGGATATAAGATATAGGTTGAATTTAAGTCGAATTATAGAGGAGAGGATCTTTCAAAGATATATCATCCTAGACCGGTCTCAGGGGGTTGGTACCATTAGGGAGATACTGGAGGGGGATAAGTTTACCAATATATACAGGGGAAAGAGGAGTTTAGATGGCAGCTATTAAGATTATCATCAATACATTTATTTTAATCGTTTCGTCTATCTTGGGCTTTGCCTTTGGAAACCTATACAGCAAGCGGGCTAAAAGCCTATTGGACTTACAATATTGTATACGGGTGTTGGAAAGTGAAATTATAAATGGTAGCTTTCCATTGCCCCAGGCTTTAGAAAATGTATCAATAAAAGGCAAGGGAGGAATGTCCAGGATATTTAAGAGGATCAAAGAAGACTTAATCTCTGAAAAGCGTGAGGATATATATGAAAGCTTCCTCCTGCAGAAGGACCTACTGAAGGATAGGTTTGCCCTTAAGGATGAGGATATAGAAGTTTTTCTCTACCTAGGGAAGGTTTTGGGCAAGTCCAGCAGGAGGGACCAGGAGGAAAATTTCAAATTTATTAAGAGCCAACTGGAAAACCTTCATCTTGAGGCTGAGGCCGAAAGGATGAAGAATACTAAACTCTACAGGACCTTAGGATTTTTAATAGGCCTAGGTCTAGTGATTATTTTAATATAGGGAGAGATAGATATGGATGTGGATTTAATCTTTAAAATAGCTGGAATGGGTATGGTGGTAGCTGTACTCCATATAGTTTTATCTAAGGCTGGCAAGGAAGAATATGCTTACTTGACTACCCTAGTGGGGATAGTTATCGTCCTAGGGATAGTCATCAACCTGGTCAGCAGCCTATTTAATAATGTAAAGGTCTTATTCAGGCTATATTGAGGTGAAGTAGATGGAGATTTTTCAAATTATCGGCATAGGGATTATAGCTACCATATTGATAGTAATCCTAAAGAGCGTAAGATCGGACTTTGCCATATATGTTTCCATTTTAACGGGTATCATCATCTTTTCCATGGTAATACATCACCTTTCCTATGTTATAGATACCATAAGGGATCTATCTAGGAGGGCCAATTTGGAGATAACCTACTTTTCCACAATATTAAAGATTATAGGTACGGCCTATATAGTAGAATTTGGATCCCAAATCAGCAGGGATGCAGGCCAGAACTCCATAGCCATGAAGATCGAACTGGCTGGAAAGATCATCATCATGACCCTAGCTATACCGATCCTCATGTCTCTAATGGACTTAATAATAAAAATAATGCCCTAAGGATGAAGAAGGATGAAGAGGTTAAAATATTTTCTTATTCTGATCTTGCTAATAGGTCTATCTACAACTGTATATGGGGAGGAATTGGAGATTATCGATTCCGTCCTTGAAGAACAAATGGACAATCATATCCAGATGGAGGAAATCGATAAGTTCTTAAAGGACCTAATGGAGGAAAATGAAATTCAGCTTGGAAGCGCTAGGGAGATAATACTTAAGCTTCTAAAGGGTGAAAAGCCTATAGATGGTCAGGCCATTAGGGAGAGTATAGGGAATATCTTCTTAAGGGAGGTAAGGTTTTCCTTAAGTCTAATCACCAAGATTCTGATTATAGTCCTAATTTCTACCATACTAACTAACTTGCAGAACTCCTTTGAAGAATCTTCCATCAGCCAACTAGCCAATTATTTTACCTATATCCTAATTGCCATTTTGGTTATAGCTAATTTTTCCCAAATTATGGACTTGGCTAGGGCTACTGTAGGCAGGATGACGGATTTTATGCAGGTTTTACTTCCCATCCTACTGACCCTCTTGGTAATTACAGGGGGCCCTAACACCAAGATTGTGTTCCACCCTATGATTTTAGGAACGGTAAATGTATTGGGGCTACTGGTAAACAACATCATATTTCCCTTGCTCTACTTTTCCTTCATCATCAGCATCTTATCCAACCTTTCCCAAAGGGCGGAGCTGGGGAAGCTGGCGGAGTTGGGTAGGCAGATTATAACCTTTATAATTACTGCAGCCTTTACCATCTTCATAGGGATTCTAACCATCTACGGCCTATCAACTAAGATCGATGGCTTAACCATTAGGACGGCTAAATTTGCCATAGACACCCTGGTCCCCATAGTGGGAGGCTTCCTATCGGATGCTGTAGATACGGTTATAGGGTCGTCGGCAATCTTGAAAAATGGCATAGGGATAATAGGTTTACTAAGCCTGATAATGATGATCTTGATGCCCATTATTAAGGTAGTTGTTCTCCTACTCCTATACTCCATCATAGGGGCGGTAATAGAACCTATCGCCTCATCCAACATAATAAAGTTCTTTGGGGAAAGCTCTAAGACCCTCTTATTGATCTTAGTCAGCATGGTTTCCATCGGGATCATGTTCTTCATAACTATTACCATCATAGTAGATACGGGCAACAATCTTATGATGTTAAGGTAGGTGGTAGGATGAGCCTAAGTGAATTTATCTTCTCCTGGGTAAAGGATATTACCCTCTTATTCGTCATAATAACCTTAATTGAACTGGTTATGCCTAAGGGGAGTATGAAGAGGTATATCAACTTTGTGGTAGGCCTTTTGATAATCTTTACTGTTATCAATCCCTTCGTAAGGCTTACTAAGATAGATTTTCAATTGGAAAGGCAGGTGTTTAAACATATAGATGAAAAGCTAAGATACGATGAGAAGATCTTAGAGGGACAAGAAAATCAAATTGAAGGCCTCTATAAGGAAAGACTTGCTAGGGAGATTAAGACCTATATAGAGGATAATTCGGAGGAAAGGGTGGCAGCTGTTAGGCTTGATATAGCCAAGGGTGAGGAGACTTTCGGTAAGATCTCATCCTTAAAGGTGATTCTTGATCATGACAGGGAGAAAGACAGGGATGGTAAGGCCATAGATATCCAGGTAAAGCCTGTAATCTTGGACCATAGTCCAGGCCTTAAGGATGATGAAAAATACTCCCATATTAAAAGTATGCTAGCAGGTTACTTTGAACTTAGTGAAGATATAATCAATATTTCAACTATGAAAATGGAGGATTAGCCATGGATGAATTATTAAGGAAAATAAAAAACTATTTGGAAAACCTTGACAATAAGAAGTTTATCGGCAATGTCTTTGTGGTTTTAGTCCTATCTATAGTATTACTGATTATACTTAATTCCTTCACATCTACTGACAAAAAGGATAGTCCAAGGGTGATAAAAGAAAATCCTACTGAATACAATAGTTTAATGAAGGAGGAATATGAGGGCTATATAGAAGACAAACTGGCAAGCATACTGTCTAAGCTAAAGGGGGTTGGAAAGGTTGACGTCATGGTCACCCTAGAAGACAGTAGTGAAAAGATACCAGCCTTTAATGTGACTACCACCAGGGAGATAACCAACGAGTCCGATTCCCAGGGGGGTGTAAGGGAGATTACCAGGGAGGACGAGACCAAGCAGGTGGTAAGCTCAACAGATGATATTACCGTATTAAAGGAGATTAAACCTAACATAAAAGGGGTCATAGTAGTGGCCGAGGGTGCTGAAGATGGCCTAGTTAAAGAAACCTTATATGAAGCCGTTAAGACCGTATTAGGTATATCAGGCAATAAAGTACAAATATTTCCAAGTAAATAGGGGGAGGATCTATGTTTAAAGTTAAAAGACCAGCTATAATAGGATTGTTGTTGATTTTACTTATATTTACTGGATACTTAAACTACCAGTTTACACAACAGGCCTTAAGAAAGACCTCTCAAGAATATCAGGAATATGAGATGGCTGAAATGGAGAAGTATCTAGGGACCCAAGAAGAGGAGGAAGGCCAAAAGGCAGAGGCGGAAGATGATGAAATCCAGATAGTAGATTCAGAAGAAGTAACTGATGAGGACATTAAAGAAGTAATAGCTGCCGGCAAGCAGGATCTTGTGGAGCAGATGGAGAAGGAAGTTTCCAGCCATAGCAGGAATTACTTCGTAGAGCAGAGATTGTCCAGGGATAAGCTAAGGGCCAATTTAATCGATAGGCTAAACGATATAGTAAACAATGATAATACTACGGAAGCCATGAGGACGGAGGCCCAGCAGGAGATTATGAATATTGGCAAACTATCTGAAAAGGAGCTTACAATAGAAGGCTTAATAAAATCAAAGGGTTTTGATGAGGCCTTAGTCCTATTAACGGACAGCGATATTAAGGTAATAGTGGATACTCCAGAATTAAATGAGCTGGAAATGGTAAAGATCTTAGATATAGTAAGGGCTGAAACGGACTTTGATATGGACAGTATAAAAATCATAAAAAAACAATAGAAATGTTTGTAAATAACAACTTCCTTTGATATAATAAGCTATATATTGAGACTAGGAGGTGTGGCGGTTGACAGAGGAAAATATGGAATATGGTAATGTAAAAATATCCGACGAAGTAGTAGCAGCAATAGCTAGTGTAGCAGCAATGGAAATTCCTGGGGTAGTCAATATGAGCGGTGGCTTTACTGGTGGATTTTCCGAAATGCTGGGCAAAAAAAGCCAATCTAAGGGTGTAAAAGTTGAACTAAATGACAATGATGCAATAATAGATGTCAATATAATCGTAGAATATGGTAAGAATATAAGTGAAATAGGTAAAAAGGTACAAGAGAATGTAAAAAATTCCGTGGAAACCATGACAGAACTAAACGTTTCACAGGTAAATGTTTACATCCAGGGAGTCAATATATCAAAAAATAATAAGGAAAAAGAAGAGCCTAAAGGAAAATAAATATGTCTACCCTCTGTATATTCAGAGGGTATTTTCTAATGGAGAAGCTTTTTGTGGAAGGAGCATACAAATGAAGATGGTTAATAGGGCCCTATTGTTTATCTATACTCTAGTGTTAATGATAGCATCCTTTCTAATTTTAATCTTACCCCTTGATTTAAACATACTCCCCATTGAGGAAGTGGTAGGCTTCATCCGCTTTTTAAGGGGTAACTATATCCTTTCTATTTTAGCTGGCCTACTATTGATTTTAACCTTCCTTCACTTGATCCTACAATTAAGGCCTACAGATAGGGTTAAAGAAGGTTCATACCTAGTTCTCAGAAATGATTATGGGGAAGTCTTTATTTATGAAAACACCATAATAGGTCTAACTAACAGGGTGGCTGAAAACTTTATAGGTATACATAATATTAAGGTAAAGGTTTCTTTTGTTGAGGGAAGGGTTAAGCTATCCTTAAGGGGCGAGGCTGACCATGAAATAAACATTCCTGAAACTTCCATGGAATTACAAAAAAAGCTAAAGGACCATATTGAAAATACAACTGGAGCTCAGGTGAGCCATATAAAGGTGGAAATAGTAAATACTATTTCTAACAATAGAAATCGATAAACATAGGAGGAAAAGATGGGTAGAAAAGCAGCAAGAGAAGGAGCTATGAAATTGCTATTTCAAATGGAGTTAAATGGGGACTTCTCCCCTGAGGCTAAGTCTGTCTTCTTTGAAAATTTTACTTATGATGATTTGGAAAGGCAGTATATAGAAGATGCCTACAAGTCCATAATAGAGCATAAGGATGAAATAGATAAAAGTATAGAGGATAACTTGGAAGGCTGGTCTATCTATAGGTTGGCTAAGGTGGATTTAGCTATATTGAGGATAGCAATATATGAAATACTATACAGAAAGGATATTCCCATAGAAGTATCCATCAATGAAGCCATAGAGATAGCAAAGAAATATAGCAATCTAGATTCCTTTAAATTTATCAATGGAGTGTTGGGTGGATTTGTACGAAGCTTAGAGGATAAAAAATAGTGGTGATATTATGAAGGCCTTAAGGGTAAGTGAAGTTAACAGCTATATAAAGAAGATTTTGACTAGCGACATGCTCCTTTCCAATATAGAGGTGGAAGGCGAATTGTCTAACTTTAAAAGGCACTATAGCGGACACCTATACTTCTCCTTAAAAGATGAGAAGGCTCGGATTAAATGTGTAATGTTTAGGTCCTATGCTGATAAGGTGGACATGGAGCTGGTTGACGGTCAGAAGGTCATAGCTAAGGGTTACATCTCCGTCTATGAACAGGGGGGAGATTATCAGCTATACGTCATGGAAATAAAGGAAAAGGGCCTTGGAGACCTATATATAGCCTTTGAAGAGTTGAAGAGGAAGCTGGAAAGGGAGGGCCTATTCGACCCCCAGTATAAGAAGGAAATACCCCCTATGCCTAAGAAGATAGGCATAGTGACCTCTGCCACCGGTGCAGCCATCAGGGATATTATCAGCGTAATCAGGAGGAGGTTTCCAGCCTGTAACATACTAATATATCCATCCCTAGTTCAGGGACCAAATGCAGCTAGGGATATAATAGAGGGGCTTAAGCTCTTAGATAGTAGGGAGGATATAGACCTTATTATTACAGGTAGGGGTGGTGGATCAATAGAGGAATTATCGGCCTTTAATGATGAGGACTTGGCTAGGACTATCTTTTCCTTAAATAAGCCGGTTATATCAGCTGTAGGCCATGAGACGGATTTTACCATAGCTGACTTTGTTGCTGACTTAAGGGCTCCTACCCCCTCTGCAGCAGCTGAAATGGCGGTGCCCAATATGGAGTCCTTGATCCAGCTGTTGGATAGTAGATTCAACCATCTTCTACTTAACTATGAAAATAAGGTCCAGATGGAGATGAGGGGTTTAAATCTCTTAAAGAGGGGGCTAAAATACAATAATCCGGTATATAAGCTTAGGAATAACCGCCAGCAAGTGGACCTACTGTATAAGGAATTGAAGTCGAAGATGGAAAGGAAGCTGGATCTATATAAAAAGTACAGCGGGGATTTGGAGAATAAGCTGAAACTATTAAATCCTACCCTGGCCTTGGAGAAGGGAAATGCTATTATCCTTAATGAGGCAGGAGGGTTAATAAAGAGCGTTAAGGACTTAGCCCAAGGTGATTCCATAGAGATTCTAATGCAGGATGGTAGGATAAGGGCATTAGTTAAAGATGTATTAAAAGGAGAGGAAGAGGATGGATATTAGTAAATTATCCTATGAGGAAGCCATAGAGGAGTTGGAGGAAATTATCTCCTTCCTAGAGCAGGATGATTATTCCTTAAAGGAGGCCATGGATAAGTTCAAAAGAGGTGTAGAGCTGTACAAGCATTGCCACCAGCTTTTATGTAAAGCAGAAGGGGAGATAAAGATCCTACTAGGAGATGAAGAAAAGGATTTTGAAGAATTAGACTTACTTAGGGAGGTAGACGGTGAATATTAAGGAAATAATAAATGAAACAATAAATTTAATTGACCATGCCCTAGACCTATATACTAAAGCCGAAACCCAATACATAGAAAGCTTATACGAATCCATGAGGTACAGCCTCTTTAATGGAGGTAAAAGATTGAGGCCAGTTATAGCAGTTAAGACCTTCCAGATGTTTGATGAGGATGTGGAAAAGGTACTTCCCTATGCTGCGGCCATAGAGATGATACATACATATTCTTTAATCCATGACGACCTACCTGCCATGGATGATGACGACTTTAGAAGGGGAAAGCCTACTAACCATAAGGTCTATGGAGAGGCTATGGCCATCCTGGCTGGAGATGGCCTTTTAAATCTGGCCTTTGAGGTTATGCTAAAGGATTTGAATAAATCTAGTACAATGGAGGAATATAATAGAAAGGGCAGGGCTATCTTTGAGGTTGCCAGATACGCCGGTGTAGAGGGTATGATAGGCGGCCAGGTGGTGGACCTATTGGGATGTAAGGAAAATATGGATTCGGATAAGCTTAGGTATATGTATGAAAAGAAGACTTCTAACCTATTTCAAGCTTCAGCTGTAGTGGGAGCCATAATCGGTGGAGCTAGCCAGGAAGAGGTGGAGACCCTTAGGAGCTTTGCCCTTAATTTAGGTCTGGCTTACCAAATACAGGACGATATCTTGGATATAGAAAAGGATTCCCATATCAATAAGCTAACCCACCTATCCTTTTATAACGACCTAAATAGGTCTAAGGAAGATGTGGTAAACTACAGCAACGAAGCCTTTAGGCTTTTAAATAGCCTGGATAGGGATACGGAATTCTTAAGGGAACTGACCATGGTTTTAGTAGATAGGAATATTTAAATTTGCATTAGAAGGAGTATTATGGTGAAAAAAAGAGCAGATGTAGTTTTATTTGAAAGAGGTTTAGTAGATTCAAGGGAAAAGGCTAAGAGAATCATAATGGAAGGGTCCGTTTTTATTGGAACGGAGAGGATTTCAAAGCCTGGTGAAAAGATAGACTTAGATGCAGACATATATATTAAGGACAATCCTATAAAATACGTAAGCCGGGGAGGACTTAAGTTAGAAAAGGCCATAGAGGAATTTGGCTTAAATCTTGAAGGGGCAGTGGCCATGGATATCGGTGCCTCCACTGGTGGCTTTACCGACTGTATGCTACAAAATAAGGCCAAGAAGGTCTATGCTGTAGATGTGGGCTATGGCCAGCTGGATTGGTCCTTAAGGCAGGATCCAAGGGTTGTGGTCATGGAAAGGACCAACATCAGGTATGTAAGCCCCGATGACATTGAGGATGAATTGGACTTCGTCTCCATAGATGTATCCTTTATCTCCTTAGAATTGGTTTTACCCGTTGCTGCCAGCCTAATGAAGGATAAGGCTGAACTGATTGCCCTAATAAAGCCTCAATTTGAAGCTGGTAGGGAGAAGGTTGGTAAAAATGGCATAGTTAGGGAGAAGGAGACCCATATAGAGGTAGTCAAAAAAATAGTAGACTTTATGGCAGAAATTGGCCTAGGGCCTAAGAACTTATCCTATTCCCCAATAACTGGAGCCAAGGGTAATATAGAATTTTTAATCCATGGTGTTAAAAATGGAGAAAATTTAATTCAGCAGGAAAGGATAATTGAGATAGTAGATTTAGCACATGGTGAATTCAAATAATATAGAGGTGGTATTGTGCTACTGGAATTGACTATTAAGAATTTTGCCATTATCGACGACTTAAAGATCAACTTCAGCAAGGGGTTGAATGTCCTAACGGGAGAAACAGGCTCTGGTAAATCCATAATAATAGAAGCCTTGGGTATAGTTTTAGGTGGTAGGGGGACCAAGGATTTAATTCGTTCAGGAGAGGGACGAGCCTTCCTACAGGCGGTATTTGTCATTGAGGATGATTCAAAGATTAAGCCCCTATTGGAGGAGAAGGGGATCCTAATAGATGAGAGTAACCTTTTAATCATTAGCAGGGAGCTATCAACTAGCTCTCCCAGCATATCCCGCATTAACGATAAGGTGGTAACCTTAAATCTTTTAAATAAGATTACCCATAATCTGGTAGATATCTTTGCCCAACATGAGCACCAATCCCTCTTAAATGTGTCTAACCATAAGGAAATCATCGATTCCTTCGGAGATGAAGACCACAAAAGTTTAAAGAATAAAATCAAGTCCCTTTATGAAAAATATAATAATGAAAAAAAACAATTAGAGAAGATGAGCTTAAACAATATGGAGAGGGAGAGGATGATCGATCTATATAAGTTCCAGATAGAGGAAATCGATAGCGCCCAGTTGACGGAATATGATGATGAAGAGATAGAGAAGGATTATAGGAAGTTAACCAACATTATGGAAATAGCCAAGGGAATTGGCCAGGTGGTAGAATCTTTTAAAAGCGATGGCTATGATAGTTTCTCCCTCTTAGACTTACTAAATAGCATCATATCAACCCTAAATGGCCTGATTAAATTCGATGAAGACCTACTTACCTATCTTGATAGGCTTAAAGATATAAATTTTGAACTACAGGATATCTATAGCGATCTTATCTATTATATGGACAATATAGAATTAGATGAGGAAAGGCTAAAGCTATTAGATGAAAGGTTGGATCTGGTTAATAAGCTTAAGAAAAAATATGGAAGCACCGTCAAAAGCATCTTAGAATATAGGGATAAGACTGCAGCATCCTTAGAAAAGCTTCTAAATTATGAGGAGGAGTTAGAGGCCTTAAAGGCTAGGATTAAGACTTATGAGGAAGAATTGTACTCCTTGTCTCAAAAATTAAGTGGAGGCAGGAAGGCCATAGCTAAAAAAATTGAAAAAGCCATAACTGAAGAATTAGATGAACTGAACATGCAAAATGTGAAATTCAAGGTGGATTTTAAAGAATCTAGCCTAGCTAGTGATGGGATAGACCAGATAGAATTCCTAATCTCTACAAATGTGGGAGAAGACTTAAAACCCTTGTCAAAAATTTCCTCTGGTGGAGAGATGTCTAGGATTATGTTGGCCTTTAAGAGTATCTTGGCCCAGTATGATGGGATACCTACCCTAATTTTCGATGAAATTGATACGGGAATTAGTGGAAGGACTGCTCAGATTGTAGGAGAGAAGATCTATAAAATAGCTAAAAACAGGCAGGTTATTTCCATTTCTCACTTACCACAGATTGCTTCCATGGCTGATAGCCAGTATTCAATCTTTAAGAAAAAAGTTGGCAATAAGGTTTCAACCTTTATTAAAAAATTAGATGGTGAGGAAAGGATATATGAGCTGGCTAAATTATTGGGTGGTGTAGATGTAACGGAAACAACCATCAATCACGCAAAAGAGATGCTGCAACTAACTGAAAAACTCAAAAAAAATTAAAACACACTTTTTAAAAGAAAGTGTGTTTTTTGTTTTTTTGGCATTTAGCTATTATTCTAACAATATTTAAAAGTTTTTATTAGAATAATAAAATCTTAAAAAGGCTAAATTATATTTAAATAAAGTTGCGGAGGTGAGTTAGTAAAAAATAGGGAGCGTGATTGATTGGAAAGATTAAACTTAAGAAAATTAATCATCACCGTAGCTCTGTTATTGGTATTTAGCTTTCTAGTATATTCTTCTCAAATTTTTGAAATATTATTTTATCCAGGTGATTTAAATATAATTAAGGGTGAAAATAGGGACCTAAATATATCCTTCCCCTTCTACGTGGAATTTAAAGACGATTCCATAGTCCAAACCATCTATAAGGAAGGAACAAAATCCTATAAAATAAATGGGGTTGAAATTGGAGAAAGCCAGCTACAGTTAAATCTTTTGGGAGTAATTCCCTTAAAAAATATAGATCTAAATGTGGTTGAAAGGCCTAAGCTGATAGCTGGTGGAAATGCCATTGGAGTTAGGTTAAATACTAAGGGTGTCTTGGTAGTTGCTGTAACTGATGTAATAGATATAAATGGTGAGAGAAAAAGTCCAGCTAAGGAAGCAGGACTGAAGGTAGGAGACAGTATAATAGCCATAAATGGTGAAAAAATTGTAAAAGCTGAACAGGTAGTGGAGATCTTGAACAATCTTGGAGATGAGGAAGTAAAGATTACCATCTTAAGAAACAATAAGGAATTTGAAACTAAAGCAACCCCAGTAAAGTGCTTGCAGGATAATACCTATAGATTAGGAATTTGGGTAAGGGATAAGACATCCGGTATAGGAACCTTAACCTATATAAATCCAGAAAATAAAAGTTTTGGAGCCCTAGGTCATGGTATAGCAGACATGGATACTGGTAAACTCCTATCTGTAGAAGATGGAGTAGTAATGAATGCAAAGGTATCTGAGATAACCCAGGGTAAAAAGGGTATTCCTGGCGAAATAAGGGGTGTATTCTATAAATCCGATGAAATAATAGGGGACATTAAGATAAATGATGAATTTGGGATCTATGGAAGGATAAATGAAGATTATTTACAAAGCCGCTTAGATGAAGCCATCCCCATAGGTTTTAAGGAGGAAGTTAAAGAGGGAAAAGCTCATATATTGACTACTGTAGAGGATAAAAAGATAGAAAAATTTGAAATTGAAATAGAGAAGGTGGAAAATCAACACAGGCCTAATCCCAAGAGTATGGTAATAAGGATTACCGACCCTAAACTTTTAGAAAAAACCGGTGGTATAGTACAGGGTATGAGTGGCAGCCCCATCATTCAAAATGGCAAGCTTATAGGTGCAGTAACCCACGTTTTCATCAACGATCCTACCAAGGGATATGGTCTATTTATAGAATGGATGTTGGAAGAGGATAATAAGATATAATAGTTAAGTAATAGGCTGTTGGCTTAAGCCAATGGCCATTTTTTATAGTACCTTTCAAAAAATTAAAAAAATATCAGAATAAAAGAAGGAGTTTTTGAATTTATGTCGAATAGGTAGGAGTAGAAAGAGAGATATATATTTAAGAAAAGGGGGATAATATGGGGAAATATAAAGTGGTAATAGCTGACGATAACCGCGAATTTGGGCAGATAGTATCACAATTTATATCTACCCAGGAGGAATTTGAAGTAGTAGGTATAGCCAAGGATGGTATAGAAGCTTTAAAGATAATAGAGAGAGAAAAGCCTCATGTCCTTGTGCTGGATATTATTATGCCACATCTAGATGGTTTAGGGGTATTAGAGAGGTTAAAAGGCTTAAAGGATGTTCCTTTTCCAAAGGTCCTTGTACTCTCAGCAGTAGGTCAGGATTCCATTACTCAAAAGGCCATTGAATTAGGTGCTTCCTATTACATAGTCAAGCCTTTTGATTTCCATATATTCATAGAAAGGTTAAAACAGATCTGCAATCTAAATATTAACAGTGTAAATGAAGAAAGCTTCATGGCGGCCATTAAGGAAGAGCCAGCTGCTAGTAAGGAAAGGGATTTGGAGGGTAGGATTACCCAGATTATACAGGAGATTGGAATACCAGCCCATATTAAGGGATATCAATATATAAGGGAAGCCATAAATATGGTTATTGAAGATATGGACTATCTAGGGGCAGTAACTAAGGAATTGTATCCGGCGGTGGCTGCTAAGTTCAATACTACACCCAGTAGGGTAGAAAGGGCCATAAGGCATGCCATAGAGGTGGCCTGGAATAGGGGTAAGATAGAGACCTTAAATAAGATCTTCGGCTATACAGTCAGCAATTCTAAGGGCAAGCCTACAAATTCCGAGTTTATAGCCCTTATAGCCGATAAGCTAAGGCTGGAAGAGGAAGTGGCAGCTTACTAAAGATAACTGGAGAAGTAAAATTTTTAAAGGCTATAAAGCTATGGAAGCTTATAAGTAAGTTAGCTGACTTGAAAATAAAAAGTCATTATTTAAATGTTTATTGGTAAGTAAGCGAAATCTAAGATTGGATTTCGCTTATAATTTTTTTAAAATTATGCTATTCTTATCTTTTCATTAGTTTAAACCTTCATTTAAC